>DATAHM010000128.1:0-13419 GCA_036263215.1 Gemmatimonadaceae bacterium | reverse complement strand
CGACGGCTCAAAATCTTTGCTTCTTCCCACGCTCCCCGACTCAAATAACAGGCAGTCGGAGTAGAGAGGAGAGCGAGCACGCCGAGTGCAACCGCTATCGCCAGGAAACCGCGGCGCATTATCTTACCAAGTGTCCTTCGTTCACCTTCACTGTCATTCCGAATACTCACTCCTGGACGGCGCCAACCGAATCGATGATCTCATCGGTAGAGCGTTGGAGTTCGAGCAGCCTGCCCTCGCGATAACGGATCACGGTAACCTTCACGGCGCGTGGGAGTTCCAGGAAAAAGCCAAAAAAGCGGGCCTCAAGCCGATCATCGGCATGGAAGCTTATGTCGCGCCAGGCGATAGACGTGCCCGCGATCGAGTCGGCGGAGACCGCGGCAAACCATACTACCACCTCGTTCTCCTCGCGCAGAACTCCACTGGATACAAGAATCTAGTCAAGCTCTCCTCCCTCGCCTACACGGAGGGATTTTACGCCAAACCGCGCGTCGATCGGGAGCTGCTCGCCAAATACAATGAGGGCATAGTGGTGTCGTCGGCATGCATGGCTGGCGAGATCGCCCACCACCTCCTGTCCGACGAATACGATCAGGCCCGCGCCGCAGCGTCATGGTACGCCGACGTCTTTCGCGATCGCTACTACCTCGAAGTGCAGGCGCACGACTCCGAGAATCAGAGCACCCTCAACAATCGCGTATTTCAGCTCGCCGCCGAGCTCAATCTCCCGGTCCTGGCGACGAACGACGCGCACTTCCTCACGCGCGAGGATCACGACGCCCACGACATTCTTCTCTGCATCGGGCTCGGCAAGGATTTCTCCGACACCAATCGGATGCACTACGATGCCGGATTGTACTTCAAGAGCGCGCCCGAGATCGCCGATGCATTCCCTGGCAGAAAGGACGTTCTGGAGAATACCCTCCGCATCGCCGAGGAGACGGAGATCGAGTTCTCGAAACAGTACAAAGTCCCTTCGTTCCCGCTCCCCGCGGGCGTTGAGAGCGAGAACGAGCTCCTTGTACGCCTCGCCGAGGCTGGCGCACACGAACGTTACGGCGCCGAGCTTCCGCCCGAGGTAAAAGAGAGACTCGCTTATGAGCTAGGGGTCATCACCAGTACGGGCTATGCAGGCTACTTCCTCATTGTCGCGGATTTCATCAAGGCTGCGCGGGAGAAAGGAATTCCTGTCGGTCCGGGACGAGGCTCGGCCGCGGGATCGCTCGTCGCATATTCGCTTCGCATCACTGACATCGATCCACTCAAGTTCGACCTCCTCTTCGAGCGATTCCTCAACCCCGAGCGAGTGTCGATGCCAGACATCGACGTTGACTTCTGCTTCGAGCGGCGCGGCGAAGTCATCGAGTACGTTCGACAGAAATACGGGCGTGATTCCGTCGGTCAGATCATCACCTTCGGAACACTGAAATCGCGGGCAGCGATCAAGGACGTAGGGCGCACTCTGGGTTTCACGCCATCAGAAACCGATTACCTCGCCAAGCTGATTCCCAACCATCCGAACTTTTCGCTGACGGTAAAGGAAGCGATCGATCGCATTCCCGAAGTGCGCGAGCTGTACACGCCCCGCAAAGACGATCCACGGGAAGTAAGGGAGAAGAAGGAGCGATATCACCAGCTTCTCGATTACGCGATGAAGCTTGAAGGACTCTCGCGGCACGCCGGAGTCCACGCTGCGGGCGTCGTCATCGCGCCGGGTCCACTCGACGAGTACGTGCCGGTGTGCACGCAGGCTTCGCGTGGCGCGGCAAACAACGGCGTAGACGACTCCGTCGTCGTGACGCAGTACGACATGAATGCGCTCGAGCACGCTGGCATGCTCAAGATGGATTTCCTCGGGCTTACGACCCTCACGGTGATCAGCGACACCCTTCGCGGAATCAGGGAGCGCACAGGCTCAGCCCCGGATCTCGATGCGCTGCCGCTCGATGATCCGGAGACTTACCGCATGCTCCGCGCTGGACGGACGGTCGGAGTCTTTCAATTCGAGTCTCCTCTGGCGACTGACATGCTCAGAAGCATTCGCGCCGATCGCTTCGATGATCTCGTTGCGTCCAACGCGCTGATGCGCCCGGGCCCGCTCGACGCCGGCATGCATCGCGTTTACATGCGGAGGAAGCGGGGCGAAGAGCCCGTCACGTACATCCTTCCCGAGCTCGAGCCGGTGCTCGAGAGCACTTACGGAGTCATCACCTATCAGGAGCAGGTGATGCGCATCGCGCAGATC
The DNA here is from genome assembly GCA_036263215.1 of Gemmatimonadaceae bacterium. Lineage (GTDB taxonomy): Bacteria > Gemmatimonadota > Gemmatimonadetes > Gemmatimonadales > Gemmatimonadaceae > UBA4720. The sequence goes on along the minus strand of DATAHM010000128.1, from coordinate 11,171 downwards.
CTGGGCGGGATTTCGCTCGCGGAAGCAGACGTCCTGCGCAAAGCGGTGGGTAAGAAAAATGCCGAGCTCATTCGCGCCGAGCTCGGCAAGTTCGTCGAGAAGTGCGTTGCGCGCGGCTACGATCGTCAGGTCATCGAGGAGATAGCGAGTCAGATCGAGACTTTCGGCCGCTACGGGTTCAACAAGTCGCACGCCGTAGCGTACTCGATCCTGACGTACCACACCGCCTGGCTCAAGGCCCACCACCCGGCCGACTTCATGGCTGCGCTCATGTCGTCCCAGATCGGCGATACCGACGGCGTGGTCAAGTACATCAACGAAGCGCGCCAGCTCCACGTCCCCGGCGCAGCCGAGCCCGGTCTCGAAATTCTTCCGCCCGACATCAATGAGTCTGGCTACAAGTTCACCGTCGTGGGCCAAACGAAAATCCGCTTCGGACTCGGCGCCGTGCGCAACGTTGGACGCACTGCGATCGATTCCATCCTGGGCGCTCGACAGAAAGATGGACCGTTCCGCTCGCTCTTCGATCTATGCGAACGGATCGACCTCAGGGTTTGCAACAAGCGCGTTCTGGAGGCTCTCATCCACGCCGGTGCCATGGACTCTCTCGGCGGCCATCGCGCCCAGGTCGCGGCGGCGCTCGACGTTGCGATTCGCGAAGCTTCGCTCAAGCAGGAAGACATCGCCACCGGTCAGGTATCTCTTTTCGGCGCTCCGGCTGATGACGCGCCGAAAGCGGATGCTCCTCAAGCTCTTCCAAACGTCGCTCCCTGGACCGAGTCCGAGCGACTCGCGAAAGAAAAAGAGATCCTCGGCTTTTACATCTCGGGTCATCCGCTCGAGCGGTTTCGCGCGGAGGCCGAGCTTTTTGCCACCCACACGGTGTCCGACCTCGGCACCTGGCGGCCTGAACCCATGGCTCTTGCCGTCGTAGTTACCAACATCAAGCGGCAGATGAGCAAGAAGTCGGGGTCTGAGTTCGCACGTCTGACTGTAGAAGACTTTTCGGGATCTGCTGAAGTACTCGTGTTCCCGGAGAAGTGGGCAGCTCTCAACGATCAGATTCGCGCCGACGTTCCGATGCTGTTGAAAGGCGCGTACTCACGCCGCGACGAAGGCGCCGATAACCCGGCCTTCATTGTCGAGTCGGCAACGAAGCTCGCAGAGATGCGGACTAATGGACAGGTGACAGTTGCAATTGACCTGGCAAAAGGCGCATACTCCGATGACGTGATTTCGGACGTCAGGGCAATCGCCGAGACGTACCCGGGATCGGCGCCGCTGGAATTTCGCTGGAGTGATGGCAATGGCACGCAGGCCCGCCTTCGCTCCAGGTCACTGAAGCTGGCCGCGGATGGCGCGGCGCTGAGCGCGCTTCGTGGCATTCTGGGCGAATCTTCGGTCAGACTTCAACGCGGGAGCTGACAGGTGGCATCAGCTACACAGCTTGAGTTTGAGAAGCCGATCGCCGAGCTCGAGCGGCAGATCGACGAGATCAAGAAGACCGCGGGCGACAGCCAGCTCAGTGTCGCCGAGGCAATCGAGCCGCTCGAGCGAAAGCTCTCGGACTTGCGTGAAGAAGTTTACCGAAATCTCACGCCATTCCAGCGCGTGCAGGTTGCGCGCAACTCCAAGCGCCCGTTCACGGCCGACTACATTCGGCTCGCGTTCACTGACTTCATCGAGTTGCACGGCGACCGCGCGTTCCGGGACGATGCCGCGATCATCGGTGGCTGGGCGCGTCTCGATGACGACACGGTGATGGTGATCGGCCATCAGCGCGGCCGCGACACCAAGGAGCAGCTGAAGCGCAATTTCGGAATGCCTCACCCCGAGGGTTACCGCAAGGCGCTCCGCCTCATGAAGCTCGCGGAGAAATTCCACGTTCCGGTGCTCACGTTCATCGACACTCAGGGAGCGTGGGCCGGCCTCGGTGCCGAGGAACGCGGCCAATCGGAAGCAATTGCGCGGAACCTGTACGAGATGAGTCAGCTTCAGGTGCCAATAATTGCGACGGTGATTGGCGAGGGTGGCTCCGGTGGCGCGCTGGCGCTGGGCGTCGCGGATCGCGTCCTCATGATGGAGAATGCGGTGTATTCGGTGATTTCGGTCGAGGGCTGCGCGGCGATCCTCTGGAAGGATGCAAAGAGCCTCGAGATGCGCGAAAAAGCGGCAACCGCCTTGAAGATCACCGCACCCGAGCTGCTCGAGCTCAAGGTCATCGACGAAGTCGTGCCTGAGCCAAAGGGCGGTGCGCACGCGGACCACGAGGCTGCCGCCCGGTCGCTGCGTGAGTTCCTTTGCCGGCATCTGGAGGAGCTGAGGAAGATGCGTCCCGAGAAACTGGTGAGACGCCGCCGCCAGAAATTCCTTCGCCTTGGCGCCTGGACGGAGTAGTGATGCCGCACCTGGTGGAAGTCGCTTTCAAGGGCAATCGCAAGGAATTCTTTCTCTGGGACTATCCCGATCCTCCGGCGCTCAACGCTGCGGTAATCGTGGACGTCGATCGAGGAGAAGACCTCGGCTATGTTCACGCTCTTGGCGAGCTCGCAGAAAAGCGCAACAACGGTTGCGCACATGGCTGCGGCACTGCACTTCCGGAGCGAAAAGCGCTGCGCCTCGCCACCGAGAAAGATCGCGGCATGTCGAAAGACCTGGAGCGACTGAACGAAGAAGCCCGCCGCAAGGCAATGGAGCGAGTGCGAGCGAATGGGCTCGGAATGAAATTGTCCGACGCCGAGTGGCAGTGGGATCGAAAAAAACTCACCCTGTATTTCACCGCGGACAAGCGCGTCGACTTCCGGAATCTGGTGCGCGATCTGGCATCGCTGTTTCGCACGAGAATCGAGCTCAAGCAAATTGGAGTTCGCGACGAAGCCAAAAGACTGGACGGCATTGGACGCTGCGGCAGGCAATACTGCTCCGCGTCCTGGTTGCCAGAGCTGCGGCCGGTCAACCTGGGCGTCGCCAAGGATCAGCGGCTTTCGCTGAACCCGTCGCAGATATCAGGTGCGTGCGGACGTTTAATGTGCTGCCTCCGGTACGAGCACGACTTTTACGTTCAGAGTCGGAAGCGTTTTCCGAAGGAAGGAAAAATCGTCGCAACCCGGCTGGGTGAAGAGAAGGTCGTTAGCGTCGATATATTCCGCGAGCGAATCACACTACGTGGCGTCGAAGGCGAGATGCGTGTTCTGACCCTGGCTGAATTCAAGGATGAGACCGAACACGCCCTCGGGAATGGTGTGACGCCAGTGGCCGAAGTGGACGAAGACTTGAGTACCGACCCCATCAGGCCCGACGAGATCTCGCCCGAGTTGCTCTACACGGCCGAGCATCAGGTGCTGACGCTGCCCGCCAAGCCGACTCCAGCCCCACCGCCGAGTCCCACTACGGTGCGCGAAGGAGAGGGACCGAGTCGCCGACGGCGCGGAAGGAGAGGCGGGCGCCGCGGGCGAGGAGAGGATAGCCAGTCGGGAAACCAATAGTTGGCCAAGTACTACCTCACCTGCGCGATCGATTACGCAACCGCTAATCCGCACCAGGGTCACGCGTTCGAGAAAATCGGCGCAGACGCGATAGCGCGCTATCATCGCCTGCTTGGCGACGATGTCCACTTCCTCGTCGGCATGGACGAGCACGGACAGAAAGTCGCGCAAACGGCCGCCGACCGAAAAGTTTCCCCACAGGAGCTCGTCGACGCGGTCGCCGAGAGCACCGAAGAGATCTGGGCGCAGCTCGGCATTTCCTACGACCAGTTCATCCGAACCACCGACCCGGCGCACAAGGCCGGCGTGCGGATGCTCATCGAGCAGATCTTCGAGAACTCGCCGGAGGACTTTTACGAGAAGTCCTACGCGGGCTGGTATTGCGTCGGATGTGAAGCATTCAAGCAGGACAACGAGATCGCTGACGGCAAATGCATTCTGCATCCAACGCGCACCCTCGAGTGGGTAGAGGAGAAGAACTGGTTTTTCCGGCTCAGCGCGTACACGGATCGACTGCGGGAGCTCGTCTCCAGCGAAGATTTTCTGCAGCCAAAATCGAGACGCAATGAGATACTCTCCCTGATCGATTCGGGCCTCGATGACGTGTCGGCGAGCAGGAGCCGGTTTTCGTGGGGGGTTCCGTTCCCGCGGAAAGGCACGGGCGGCGAGGACCAAACGACGTATGTCTGGTTCGACGCACTTCCCAACTATCTGACCGCGACCGGGTTTCCGAGTCCGGACTACGAGAGACTGTGGCCGGCCGATTTGCATCTGATCGGGAAGGACATCACGCGCTTCCACGCGCTAATTTGGCCGGCGATGTTGATGGCGGCTGGTATCGCCGTACCCAAGCGGATCTGGGTTCACGGCTTCGTACTGGTGGGTGGCGCACGGGTGAGCAAATCCGCGGGCGGCAATCTCGACCTTCGCGAGGCAATCGGCCGATTTGGGCCGGATGCCTTTCGGTATTTCCTCCTCAGAGAAGTTCCCTTCGACGGCGACGGGAATTTTTCGTGGGAAAGATTCGAGGAGCGCTACAACGCCGACCTGGCGAACGCATTTGGCAATCTCGCGAGTCGCACGATCTCGATGGTCGAGCGGTATTGCGGCGGAATTGTTCCTGCGGGACAGGCTAATGAGATCGACGCAGCGGACGCAAAAGACCTCGAGGCGTACCACGCCTCGATAGGACCGCGCGGCTTTCTGCTCCACGATGCCTTGAAGGCTGTGTGGCAAACTATCGCGCGAGCAAACGAGTACGTCGACCGCCAGGCTCCTTGGAAGCTCGCGAAAGACCCCGCCCGTCGCGCGGAACTAGAGAGCACACTCGCGAGCCTGGTGAGGCAGCTCGCGCGGCAAGCGGTGTACCTCTCGCCGTTCATGCCAAGCAAGGCGCAGGAGCTTTGGGTCTCGCTCGGCGCGCCGGCGCGCGTCGCCGATATGAGCTTCGATGCTTTACGTGATCTCGATCCAGCGGGATGGACCGTGCGCAAAGGTGCTTCGCTATTTCCGAAGAAGGAAGCCGAGAACGGTTAACGGTTGGAGAGTGCGCAAAAAAAGGCCCGGCATCGCCGGGCCTTTTTTTTAGAGAACTTACCGGTTAGTGGTGTTGTCCAGACAAGTCTTGTTAGTGGAGGCGCAACTGGTTGCCGAAGAAGGTGCGACCGTAATGTCGCCGCGCGCAGTGATCGTGTAGACCCTTCCGCCGAGAAACGAGACGTTGTTTCTCACCAGGACGTTACTCGTCGAGCCGGCGTAGCGCGTGGCCAGATTGTAGGTGCCACTTGGCACTTGAGTGAATGCGCCCGCGTTCTTGTACGCGATGGCGTCTCCAATCTGATATTCGGTTGGCGGAGGAGTGGTCGTCGTGCTGGTGGCGTACAGCGTCATCGGGTTCGCGTTGAAGATGGCGTTGACGAACCGGACTGTGGCGACCGAATAGTCTGTCGGAGCAACGAACGGGTCCTCCACCACGAACGCGTCGCTACTCTTTGCAGTCCCGTCGTAAACTCCACTCATGTAGTACGAGTAGTATTTTCCGTCCTCTATCGTCGTGGCGACCGATGAAATCGGCAGATTCTTGTCCGTCGTAGCGGCTATCCTGCCGGTGAAAGTGTACTGGCCCGGTGTGATTGCCGAATAGTTGCCACCGGCGGCAACCCCACCATAGCTCACTCCGCTGGTCGCCTCGGTGCCGGTACTGGAGCCGAGCGCAGTCATCTTCGTCTCACCAGCGTAGAAGTTGACCGACGGCGCCCCGACGCCAAAGTTGAAGAATCTGATCGCCGACGAAGGGATTGCCGGCTGCGTAATGTTCTGAAGCGCGTCGTCACCGCACGCCGATAGCATGCAGACAGATAAGAGCGCCGCGAAAGATAGATGTCTGTTCATGGTCGGGTTACGGTTGAATAATCCACAGCGGGACGGTGTGATAATCGTCGGCGTCTCCGCCGATCGCCTGCAGCGACTCGAAGTTCCACACGTACTCTGAGTTGTACCTCGGTCTGATGCGCTGCACGACCTTCCCTGCGTTGAGCGGGTAAAGAGGCGACGGAGGGGCAAATCCACGAAATATCTCGACACCGCTCACCGGATCGACATCGGTGTAGTGGTAGCGCCGCATATCCATCCACATCTCGTTGTGTCCCCACGCCCATTGGGCGATGTACTTCTGGGACATGATGTGCGACAAAGTAAGCACCGGAGGTACGATTTCCGGAGATGCGAGGAAGGCCTGCTTCTCCGCGGGCGAGATTTGCGTCTCCGCCTGTCCGTCATCCTGATCCCGTGCGTTCACGAAATCGATGTGCGAGGAGATGCCGTTCACGTACGCGGTGTGCGCGGTCGCCTGATCGCCCATCCTGAGCGCTGCCTCTGCTTTTATGAACTGGAGCTGCGAATAGGTCATCACCGGTATCTTGGAATGATCCGCGAAGAGATAGCGGCTTGGCAGACCGGGTCCAACGCTGCCCGCATAACCGAAGAAATTGTTCGGCTTCTGGTCGTCAGGGAGTCCGCCGAAGCCAGCGATGTTGGGATCCAGGCCACGGTATTGTCCGTCCGGCGACGGAGACAACATTCGCGTCATACGTGGATCGACGACGCCACCGAAGTCCGTTCCATTCATCAGGTCGAGAACGAACTGAGTCTGTCTGTACGCGGTGATATTGCCTCTCGTCGGGCCCCAAAAGTTTTTGTCGGCGTTGTCCGGACTCACGCCGGGATAGGGCAACAGCGCATCGTCGGCGTTGCTCTCGAACGACTTATCGACTTCCGAGATTACCTGCGCTGGCGCGTAGGACGCCTTGTTCGAGTAGTGATTGAGGTTTAGCGCGAGCATTCCGTGGGCGAGCTTCAGCCACTTGGTGCGATCGCCGTTGTACATGTGGTCGCCAACGGACAAGTAATTCGCATCGACGGCGCCGTCGGTTCTGTTGAGTAGCACGATCGCGCTGTCCAGGAGCCGCTGTACTTCTCCGTACGCGAATTCCTGGGAGTCGTAATCGAACTTCGTTCTCGACTGGTCAAACGCTTCCTTGATGATGATCGGCCCATGCAGGTCGGTGAGCACCTGCCAGCCCCAGGCCTTGAGTATCAGGCCGACGCCGAGCACGTCCCAGCGCTGTTCCGCAGTCGCCTTGTCGTTCATGTCGACGAGGCCCTGACCGAGTGACCAATAGACGTCTCGCCACTGTTCAGCACCGTTGTCGCTTCCCTGCTGGAATCCCATCTTCGCCCACGTAAGCGCCGGACTCGTGGAGCTCGTAGATGTCGAGTACCACTCCTGAGTGTAGTGTCCGACGAAGCGGCCGTCCCACTGTGGCGATGTCGCCATCCAGTAAATCATCGGCGGGAGGTAAAGATTCGCCGTTACCGTCTGCGGCCCGTTTGGGTTGGTATTTACATCCAGGTAATCGCTGCACGCACTCGACACGCTCAACACGGCAAGCGCGACGGCTATATGTCTTCTTTTCATTTTAGAATCCCATCCTGATGCCGAAATTGACGCCGCGAGGCAACGGGAAATTTCCGAAATCGATGCCAACGCCTCCGGATCCTCCGACAGCAGCGTCATTGCCGTTAACGACCGGATCCAGGCCGACATAATTGGTCCACAGGAATAAATCCGTGCCTTTCACGAATACGCTCGAGTTGTGAGCGCCCAGGAATCCATCGGGAAGCACGTAACTCAGCTGGATGTCGCGAAGCCTCACCCAGTTGATGTTTTTCTCGATGAAAGCCTCTTCGGGCATGTCGGTGTAGTAAGCCGTCTGAACGGCTGGAATCACGACGATGTTGTTGATTGTCGGATTCGCCGAATTCTCGTTGCCATCTCTCAGCACTCCCTGAATGATCCGCGGCGTGTTTCTATCCAGAGTCGACATGGAGAGGCCGTGAGTCGTCAGGTAATGCTCGGTGGCATTGAAAATGTCTCCGCCCCGCCGGAAATCGAGAAGGAAATCCAGAGTGAGCTTCTTGTGCGTAAAGGTGTTGGTGAGCCCGACCGTGTACTTCGGCTGGCGATCGAAACCGGCATCGATGAAGTTCGGATTCGAAGTGAGAGGAAGCCCGGTCGCGGGGTCGATCAGCAAGTCACCGTTTTTGTTTCTCAGGTAGAAGTAGCCAGTGAGCGCCATCGTCGACATGCCCGGCTGAACGCCGTTTCGCACGTTCCCGTACAGCCACGTGTCCGAGACGTACGATTCGGGCAACTCGTGCGGCAGGCTTAGCACTATACCGTGAGCCTTCGTAAAGTTCGCCTGGAAATCCCACGAGAAATTGTTGCGCAGAACTGGAGTTCCACGCAGTGTGATTTCGGTTCCCGTGTTTCTGGTCGAAGCGCCGTTCAGGTTGAGCAGAATGAAACCGGTCCCGTAACTGCCGCGGATGTCGTTGACGATCTGATCGGTGGTCTGCTTGCGGTAAACCGTCGCATCGACACCGAGACGGTCGTTGAGAAAACTCAATTCGGTGCCGACCTCATAGGACTTTGCGAACTCAGGCCTGAGCGCGAAATTCGGTCCCCAGAAGTTGTAGCCGTAGCCACCGAATGAAGTCGTTTTGTACTGGAGCGCAGGCCTGTACGCGTACGGCCTCGCATCCCGCCCCACTTCGGCGTAGGCAGCTCGGAGCTTGCCATTCATAAAGCGGCGGATACCCGGGAACGCGTCCGAGAACACGAAGCTGGTCGATACGGAAGGGTAGAAGAACGAATTCCTTCCTTTCGGTATCGTAGACGTCCAGTCATTGCGACCCGTGCCCGTGATGTACAGGTAATCCTTGTAATCGAGCACCGCCTGACCGAACGCTCCAATCAATCGCCGCCGCTCGAGTGTAGTCTGGCTCGAGCGAAGATTGGTGTTATTGATGGAGATAAAGTTCGGGTCCAGAAAGCTCTCTCCAAGGCCGGCGTCGGTGTTCGTCCTCAGATCGGATATCGAGTTGCCAAGCAGTCCACTGATCGAGAGACTCTTCGTGAACGCGTGGCTATTGATGTTGAACAATGTCTGGACGTTGATGTTGCGCGTAATGACGTCGGCCAGGTCCAGAATTCCGCCGGACGAGAATCCGGCCGCGCTTTGGGGGCTCCTCAGCACCAGGTTCTGATTGGCGTAATTGTCGGCCCCGATATTTGTCTTGAGATTGCCCCATGAAAACGGGGTCAGGGTAATGCCCGCGTTTGCAAAGATGCGGTTGTTCTTCGAGTTGATTTTGTTCTTGTCGACGTTGAAATACGGGTTATCGACTTCGCCCGACTCTGAGAGAGTCGTGATCTTACGCCTCAACCCGCCCTGAGTGAGATAGTCCTCTGCGTTGTCGGTTTGAGGCCACAAGAGAAGTCCGATGAGCGGACCAATGCTTCCCTTATAAACCTGATCGTTGGTCTCATTCGTATACAGCATCGACAGATCGGTATTCAGCCACGGCTTGATTTGCGCCTGGGTCGCGCCGGTGAGGTTCATCCGACCAAAGTCGGTGCTTGGTACGACACCACGCTGCCTGTCGCTCGACGCCGCGATGCGATAGTTGATGTGGTTGTCGGGCGTTGCGCCGCTGAACGCGAGGTTGTGTGTCTGTGTAGCGCCCGTCTGCAGAAAGCCACTGATGTTGTCGTAGAATACCGTTCCTGCCGGATACGGCGCCCCGAAATAGTTGAAGGATCCAATGGTGCTATCCGCATTGATCGTCGTCGGGCCATACACTTTTTGTATGTCCGGCTTGGCTCTCGTGGTCTCGAACCTGAAGCTGTTGTTGTAAGTGAAACCACCGCCCGGCCGTCCGCGCTTGGTCGTGATGACGATCGCGCCGTTCGCCGCATCGATACCGTAAAGCGCCGCTGCCTCCGGACCCTTCAACACCGTCAGCGTCTCGATGTCTTCGGGATTGAGATCAGCCGCCCGATTCGTGAAATCGATTCCGCGGTTACTGAGTGCGGTATTCGAGTTCGCATCCGAACCCAGCACGGTGGTGTTGAGCGTTCGGTTATCCAGCGGAAGACCGTCGACGATCATCAGGGGCTGATTGCTGCTACTGATGGAGCTGATGCCCCTTATGGTGATGGTCGCTGACGCGCCTGGGGCGCCTGAAGTGCTCGTCACGTCGACGCCGGCAACGCGACCCTGCAGTGCGTTGACGAAATTCTCTCGCTCCGTCTGCGCTATCTCCGAGCCTCGTACCGTCTGTTGCGCCGTGCCGAGGGATCTCGCCTGGGCAGTCTGCCCGAGCGCGGTGATCACGACTTCATTGAGCGCGGTTGCCACGCGGCCGATAGAGATATCCTGGGTTGCCGCTGCCGACGCGGATACCGTCACAGCGAGTCGCTGCGGCGCGTAACCTACTCTGCGCACCGTAATCGTCCGTGGCCCGGCGGGAACGCCACTAATCGTGTAAGTGCCATCAGGTCCGGTTATCGCACCGAGGGTAGTTCCTTCGACGCGAATCTGAACGTCCTCGACTGGCGCGCCGGTCGCAGCATCGCTTACACGACCGTGAATGGTGCCGCCAGCCTGGGCCACAGCTAACGTCGGAGCAAAGAACAGGGCGACCGCAAAAACGATCAGAACTCGACGCAACAGCATCGTACCTCCGAAAGTCGGTTGAAATGGAGATGTTCGCGCGAAGCGCGGAGATACATCTGTCGAACCATGCTCAACTCCTCGTCGAGAGTGAGAGACGGGTTTTTTCACGCCGATGGCGAGAGGGGCAAGAACTGTAAGACGCGGGCCGAAGGATGGCAACCGAGAGAAAACCCCGACGTTTTTCACGTCGACAGATGTTCTGTCGACGCGCGCAAATAAAAAAAAGGCCGCCTCTCGAAAGAGGCGGCCTCGATTTTCGCGCTACATCTTCAACACGTGGCGCTAGAAATTGGGATTGTTCAAGGTCTCGACATCGGGAACCGGAAAGCAGCGCTCGCTACCGTAAGTACCACCTTTCAAATACACCGTCGAGTAGGGCGTTCCTTCCGCGGGAACGAGCGGAAGATTCAGACGCCGCACATCGTAAAGGTGCTGGCCTTCCAGGAACAGCTCGCGTGCGCGAGCGGTAATCACTTCGTTCGTGATCGCCGTTGGATCGGAGCTCGAGAAGGCCGGAAGCCCGGCATCAGCGCGAAGCGCATTGATAATATCGACGGCGGTTTGCCCGCCTTCTGCTTCGGCAATAATCAACTGGGCTTCCTTATAG
>DATAHM010000127.1:0-7106 GCA_036263215.1 Gemmatimonadaceae bacterium | reverse complement strand
CCGCCCAGGGTTCCAGCGTTTCCGTTCTTATCCAGACCCGACAGCGCGGTCCATCCCGCCAGGACCTGCATTGGGGCCGGCTCCCACAGCACGTACTGCGCGACCGTGCGCACGCCTTCGGGGCTGCCCGCATATCTACCTACCGTTTCGACGCCTCTGGAGCGCACCACGTACAGCCCTGAAAGAGTTCCTTGAACAGGGCGAAGCCTGGTCAATGACACATCAGCATAGCCGTTGCTAAAGGTGACGCGAACGCTGTCTTTCGCTCCTGGAATGCGACTGGCGCCGGGCAAGAGCGAGTCGCGACGGATCAGGAACAGCTCGAGTCCTTGCTCTGCAAGCTCGAACGCCGAGATCTGCGACTTCTGATCGGACACTGACCGCCGCTCTGCGCTCACGAGTGAAAAGCCGGCCGCGATCATGATGGTCATCACGAGAATGACGAGGATCGCGGTTGGAAGTGCGAAGCCGCGACGAGCGCGCTGAATTGGTGTCGACATGATGTTATCGCGCCTCACTGAATGCGGTTCTTGAAGAACACCGCGGTGGTGAAAGGAGCTGATTCTGCTGAAGGAGATCCCGGAATCGCCGTCTCGCTTAATCCATCGAGATGGAGCTCCAGTCCGCGCAAGTCGCTGAGGGCTGCAGGCGGATTGTCCTGAGCGTCGGTGTTGTTGCTAACCACAAAGAACCGGAACCGCGCCGTGTTCGCAAAGGGCGCGACGAGCTCTTCTGAACTCTGGGTTGCGTCAGGGAAGATGGTCGTGCGATAAAGACCGAGCTTGCCCGGCACCGCCGTGGAAGCTTTGAACTCGTAGCGGATCACTCTATAAAGAAAAATCGGAGTGCCGAGGGAGGAGCCCGTGACAACGGGACTGAGCCTGGCGTTTCTGCCGTTGGTGAGTGTCGTAATCCCCACCTGGCCACAGAGATCCTGGCCTGTGTTCTTGTACTGAATCGCCCCATTTTCGACATACGTATAGGCACCCGTGGTGGCACTCCTCCACGCGTACCCGTAGAAGCCGGGCGCGTTGTAGATCACTGAATCGACCGGAAGAATGCTGATCGCCGTCGTATTGCCGGGGCCGCTGGTATTGGTCCCGCATACGACAGCGAGCGCGAATGGAACCCTTGCCGTTATAGCCGTCGGCGACGCGGCAATCATTCCACCCGTCGCTTCGATCATCCGCATGTCAGAGACAACACGGTTGAGCGACGCGCGCGACACGTTACGCGCCGCGTTGCCCATGTTCTGTTTGTCGAAGAACCGCCCTTGAGTTGTCAGCAGCTTCGTGAAGAGCGCCCCGATGATGGCGAAGATCACCATGCCGACGAGGATCTCGATAATCGTGAAGCCGCGGCGACGTCCTGCGATGGAGTTTCTCATTGGCAGGTGGTGCAAAGGTATTTGGACGTGCGAGCTTTCGTCCTCTTGAACGTGACGCTGTCAGCAGCGAACGCGCTGCTGAGTGGAACGATCTTGACCTTGACTGTCTTCAGATTCGCGACCGGTTCTGTAATGGTGATCGTGCGCGTATGAGGGTACGGGTTCGACGACACGGTCACGCTGGTCGTTCCGACGGTGAGATTGTCGTACGGCAGCGCCACCAGTCGATTTACTTCCTGCATCAACACGCCGTTGCGGTACACTCTTCCAGTTACCGTGAGCGTGCTCCTCGACACGGAGTAGACGAGCGGAGCGAGCGAAGTCAGGGTAACGGCCAGGATAACCATGGCCGCGAGGACCTCAACGAGGCCAATGCCCCGGCGAGACCGGCCCCTTTGCGGCTGCGTTTCCGCTCTGGAACGGCGTGCGAGTCTACCAAATAATTTGTGTTTCATCTCGGCACCAACCTTATGAAGCCAGCAGTGCTGGCAGTGATGCGTCGGGAGTAGTCGCCGTTGCCGAGGTCGACGGTGAGGGGCAGAGACGAAACGCCGCTCGGAAACACATCGATTGTGGCTGGCGTGAATATGAGTTTCGACAGGTGATATTCTGATACGTCGCCGTAGAAGCTTCTCACCTTCAGCACGGTCCCCGTTTTTCGATCGATGAACTGGTAGCTCTTGCTCCCGGAGTCAGCCACGATCTGAATCGGCTGGCGCTGGCGGGCGGCTACGGCGAAGGCGTTTTGAAGGTCCGCGGTAATGACAAATGCAGCGCGATTCGTGCGGCTGTGGCGGACTATGCGTGATATGGACGGCCCTGCTATTCCGGCAAGAACGCCGACGATGCTCACGATCAGTATCATCTCGATCACCGTGAAGCCCGACCGGGCGATCGTTTTGGAGGCTGAGTGCATGGATGAAGCTCCCGCGTGTGGCCGGGCTGGGCCTGTTTCGGTGCGGTCACCGTGGCCGCCGTGCTTACACCCGGAGGACGACCCTTGAACCGGTTGAGCAACGGATCTTTACGGGCAACTTTGGGGTTAAGGCCATATATTAAGGGTTAACTCCCAAATAAAGCTCAGCCGTTGTGCCGAGCGAGCGTCTGCGGAGGGGCTTCGACCTAGCTCAGCAGTTGGAAGGCAGCGAGGATCTCGGAGTTGTCCCTCCGGTCGCCATTGTTCTGCTCTACGTGGCACCAGCGAACCACCCCCTCCTTGTCGACAAGGAAGTAGGCCCGGTTCGCGAAAAAGCGCTCCTCGTTGAGCACCCCGTAGGCCCGGGATATCTCGCGTTTGAAGTCGCTGAGGAGGTCCGTCTGCATGTGCAATTTGTTCTTGAACTCGCGTAGCGAGGGAATCGCGTCGACCGAAATCGGAAGGATCTCGACTCCGTGTTCCGCGAACTGATCGAAATCCTCGGTAAAGCAGACCAGCTCCTTGGTACAGGTGCCAGTGAAGGCGAGGGGGAAGAAAGCGAGCAGCACGTTTCGCGTTCCGCGATACGACGAAAGTGTGACTTGGCCGCCAGAGGTGGAATCCGCGGTAAAGTCGGGAGCCGCATCTCCCGGCTGCGGCGAATTTTGCAGTTGTGCCATGAACAGAAACCTAATAATTGAAAGAGGGCCGATGGAAACTGAAGCAAAGTCCGCGAAGCTCACCGTCCGTTGCCAGTTTTGCGAAACCTGGAACCGTATCGAGGCGAGTAAGGTCGCCGCTGGGCCGAAGTGCGGCAAATGCGGCCGGCCAATACTGCTGGAGCGTCCGCTTCCCTTGGACGACGACACCTTTCAAAGGACGCTCGCCGAGAGTGATGTTCCGGTGGCAGTGGACTTTTACGCCGACTGGTGCGGGCCTTGTCGCATGATGGCACCTGCGGTCGACGCGCTCGCCGCGCATGTGCAGGGGCGAGCGATCGTGGCTAAGCTCAACACGGATCACTCTTCTCGTACCGCCGGCGGCTTCGGCATCCGCGGTATCCCGACAACTATAGTATTCGACCACGGAAAGGAAGTCGCGCGGCAGTCCGGGGCGTTGCCACTCGAAGGTCTAAAGCAGCTTCTGGCGCGAGCGGGCGTGGCAGTCTAACGGCTTCGACTGGCCGCGAGTCGAAGCGCGAAGCTACCTGACCGGCACTCCTTTGAGCACAGCCTCAACAGCGCCTGTGAGATCCTGGCCCGAAAAAGGCTTGTGCAGAAAATTCGCACCTTCGGGCACCGCTGTTCGCGCGTCCTGATCCGCGTAGCCCGACATGAAGAGTGCGCGGAGCCCGGGCCTTTGTTTGGACAATGCGTCAACGACTTCGGGGCCGCGCATGCCCGGCATGTACATGTCCGTTACAACGATGTCGATCTTGCCGTCGTGGTCTGCTGCCGCCTTGAGGGCGGCGTCCCCGTTCTCTGCTTCGATGACGTTGTACTTCGCGCGACGCAGGATCTTGAGCACTATCGAGCGCACTGACTGCTCGTCGTCGATGAGAAGCACCGTAGTCTGTTCGGGAGAAAAATTCGCAGCCGTCATGCGCGGGCTGATGTTGGTGGGTTCGCAACTGCAATAAAACCAGCCGCGGCGTACAAATGGAGCGTACAGGGATCGAACCTGCGACCTCCTGGTTGCAAACCAGGCGCTCTCCCAGCTGAGCTAACGCCCCTCGACGCGAAATATAGATGTGTGAATGCCAAACCAACAACGCACACGTGCCGGAACTGGAGTGCTACTCGTGCGCCGGCAACGGCTCCATGGTTCGCGGATCGACGGGAACCTGCACCTCGTCCCGGAATGGCGACGTCATCAGCAGCACTCGCATCCGCGGGAAAGCATCCATGAAAGCGAGATAGCAGAACCCCCAGATTCCGAGCAACCCTGCCGTGACGCCAATCTCCCAAACTCCGATGAGCGCGTGCGGCACCACTCCGTAGATCGACGGGTAAACCTCGATATAGCGGTGAATCCAGAGGCCGACCACCGTCCCCATTGAGAACAACAACATCGTCGGCAAATAGACTTTAGCCGCGCGCGAGAGCAAGCCGAAAAACGGGAAGCAGAACATCAGGACGAGCCCGATGAGCGTCGGCAGCCTCCACCCAGCGATGAGTCGCAACCGCATCCAGTGCGTCTCCTCGCCGACGTTTCCATACCAGATCACGAGATACTGGCCGAAGGTGAGGTATCCCCAGAACGCGGTGAAAGCGAACACGAGCTTGCCCAAATCGTGGAAGTGTTTGTCCTCGATCAAATCGTAACGGCCAAGGAATCTCCGCCAAGCCATGACGATGACACTCCAGCTCGCCAGCGCACCAACCCACGCGCCCATGAAGAACCACCATCCGTACATCGTGCTTTGAAAATGCGGGTCGAGCGACATCGACATGTCCCATGACAACACTATCCACCCGAACCCGAACGCGAACGCCAGGAACACCGCGATGTATCCCTGAATCGAGTGCGTCGAATGCAGCTCACGTCGCTCGTCGCGAAAACCGCGGCGCATCCGATCGCGGATTCCTCGCGCCCACGCTGCGCCAGCCTCCGGCAGTATGCCGACATCCAGGCGAACGGACAGGTAGATAAACCAAATGCTCAGGATATAAATGAGCAGCGATATCCCGATCACCCTCGGGTAATAGAAAGCCGGATTCAGATAGACGGCCTTCTCACGGATTGCCGGCGTGCCATTGGACCACCAGAAGATGTGGTGCGCCCCGACGAACAGAATGAGAAGGAGCAGTATGAAGGCCACCGGCAGGAATGCCACATAACCTTCCAGAAAGCGCACCACAGGCCGCGACCAGCGCGCCGTGGTAATACGCTGCACGGCGACGAACATCACGCCCGCCGATGAGACGGAAGTGAAATACAGCCAGTTGACGAGCAGTGCCCGCCACACCCGATCGGGGTTCACAAAAAGTCCGACCACAAAAACTATTACTCCGATCGCCGCGAGCACCCAGGAAACGGTGCGAAGCCATGTGGGCAGCGGCCGATCGAGTCCGGCAACTACTTCTTCTCGCGTCGGCATACGCGTCTCGTGTGCGCTCATCGAATTCCTCTCCGCAAGCTATCAGCGGTCCGCTTTGCCGAATCAGCTTTGGTGCGCGGTGCACGCGCCGCGCTCGTATCTGAAACCCTCGGCGCTGTTGGCGATGGTGAGGCCGGTGCCGCGCCTGCTGGCAGTCCTTGTTGCGCACTCGCCGTTGCAGATGGTGTCGCCTGGCCTGCCGTCAGCAGCGAGCGCGGGTTGAAAAACGGCGCGGGAACGTTCGGCCCCATTCGCGTGGCCCGCGGCACTTTATCCCCTGTCACGCCCGGCGCCGCGAGCGGCCCGACGGGCACGGTCCGTCCATTCATACCCTGAAGCGCTCTCACGTAATTCACGACGTCCCAGCGGTCGGATTCCTCGATACGATTGTATGAGGGCATTAGACCGCGCCCGTTTCGAATCATGCCGAAGATGTAGCCGTCAGTCCTCGCCTTGGTGATGTCCTGAGTGAGGTTGATCCCGGGCATGCCGTACCTTGTCGCCGTTCCATCGCCCATGCCTCGCTCACCATGGCACGGAGAGCAGTTGATCTGGAAATACTTCCGTCCGTTCAGCAACGACGCGTCACTCACTGGTGTGGGATTGGGAATGCCGGCCATCGAGTCGATCGTCGCCGGAAATGCACCATACGAAACCTGGAAGCCAGCAACCGCGCTTCCGCCGATCGGCACCGACATTTGCGGATTGCCGCGCGAGGGAGTCAGGCTGTCCTTGAGGGGCTCCCACGTCCAGACCGATGGCTGCCTCTTGAAGTCCGTAAACCACTCGCACGCCGTGAGCGTGAGAGGAACCACAAGAATGAGCAGACGCAGTCTAGCGCTCACTGCGGACCTCCACTGCCCCGTGCTCGCGCAGCAAATCCGCGGCGGCGCGCGCCTTGTCCGGCGGACACTCGATCCACACGCCGTACTCTCCGTGACTGAAGCGTGGATCGTACCCGACCATCATCGTAAGGCGTGGAATTCCGGCATTGATGAAAAGTCCGGCGACGGTCGACAGCGCGCCGATCAACACCATTACCTCGAACCCAAACACTGTGTAAGGAACCCAGGACGCGATTGGCTTGCCGCCTACCACGAGCGGCCAGTAGTCAGAACACCAGATAGCGATCCAGTACCCGAAGGTGACACCGCACAGGCCACCGATGAGCGTAAACTTTCTGACCGGGCTTGGCCCGCGCTCGAGGGCGTGCTCGAGCTCGTGACGCGGCGTCGGTGTGAACACGTGGATGTCGCCAAGGCGCGTCTTCTTTAGCGCATCGATAGCTCCGACCGCCGAATCGAGCTCACGGAAAGCGCCCAGAACCCCGCGCATCAGTCGTGTTCTCCTGGGGTGTCCGCCTCGAAATCCAAATGCTCCCCAGCGGGCGTTATGCCGTGTGGATGCCGCGTTCTGAGCCTCGGAGGCACAATCTCCTTGATCTCCGTGATCGCAATTACCGGGAGCTGCTTGATGAACAACATGAACCACATCGTGAACCACCCGAAGCTGCCGGCAAGAATCGAATAATCGACCCAGGTCGGCCGGTAACCAGCCCATTGCCACGGCTCGAATTCGTGCGAAAGCGACGGTACGATGATCACAAAGCGCTCGAACCACATCCCGATGTTGATCGTGAACGAAATAATGAAGAGCCAAATCACGTTGCGACGAAGCTTCTGCACGAACAGCGACAGCGGCAG
>DATAHM010000126.1:0-15741 GCA_036263215.1 Gemmatimonadaceae bacterium | reverse complement strand
CACGCAAGCGCTTCGATGAGCTTCGCACCCCGCTGACGCCGGACGCCATGGCCCGCGACGCATCCGCTTACATCGACTTTCTCACCGGTCAGCCTTACGTGAGCGACGGCCCGATGGGCGTAGTCGGTTTCTGCTTTGCCGGTCAGTTCGCCCTGCGCGTCGCGGCCGCTCGCCCGGACCGGATCGCAGCGGCCGCCTCCTTTCACGGCGGCGGTCTCTTCAAGGATGCGGAAGACAGCCCTCATCTCGTACTCCCGCGCGTGAAGGCTCGACTGTACTTCGGCCACGCCGAGAACGATCAGGGGATGCCGGCCGAGGCCATCGCGAAATTCGAGCAGGCGTTGAGAGAGTGGGGAGGGAGCTTCGAGAGCGAGACTTATCCAGCGAGGCACGGGTGGATGATTCCTGGTGGCCGCGTGCACAGCCCCGAAGAGGCGGAGCGCGGCTTTAGCAAGCTGATGGAGCTCTTCGACAACACTTTGCGGGCTCCGGTTTCGGCCTGACGGCGGGCGGGCCTGGCCGCGTCGTACTGAACGCTCCGGCCCAGGTCAGCACGGATTGCCCGGACGCCGTCAGCGCGATAACCAGTTGACACTAGGTGTCGTGACACCTAAATTGAGTGTCATGACACCTGATTTGCGGCGTGAGATCCACCAGCAGAAGCCGTTCGGCAGCATCGAGCAGGAAGCGCAGCTCAGCGTAGTGCGCACCGGTTCCATGCTCGTCGATGCATTCGAGCAGCTGCTGCGGCCGTATGGCATCACCTCGGCGCAATTCAATGTCTTGCGAATTCTCCGCGGGGCAGAGCCCGAGGGCCTCTGCCGTAACGAGTTACGCGAGCGGCTGCTGACCCGCATGCCCGACGTGACCAGGTTGCTCGACCGAATGGTCGAGGCCGGACTCGTCGAGCGTACGAGAGAAGGCGAGGACCGCCGGAGAGTGAGAACGAGGATGACCCCGAAAGCCAGGCGCCTCGTCGACAAACTGGACAACATCGTCGCGGGCGAGCATCAGCGTCGATTTGGCCACGTCAGCAAAAATAGACTCCGGGAGCTGATCGAGACGCTCACGGAGGTCAGGCAGAAGCTCTGAGTTTTTTGTCGCGGGCAGAAGCTCTGAGTTTCTTTCGCCAAATGAGTGTTATCACACCAAACCCGCAACTATCCATTTCAATCAGTCAACCAGGACCCATTAACATGCTTCTCTTTCGTTCTCCGACCCCACGTCAGATCAATCTCGCGCTCGCGGTGCTGCGCATCACCGTTGGCGTAATCTTCATCGCGCACGGTGCCCAGAAGGTCTTCGGCTTCGGACTTGGCAACGTTGCCGGCATGTTCGGCCAGATGGGAATTCCGCTCGCTCAGGTCATGGGCCCATTCGTCGCGCTGCTCGAGCTATTGGCCGGTATCGCACTCGTCCTCGGTCTGCTCACTCGGCTGGCTGCGCTGGGCCTCGCGCTCGACATGCTGGGAGCGATTCGGTTCGTGCACTTCAAGGGCGGCTTCTTCCTTCCGAGCGGCTACGAGTTCGCCCTGGCGCTTCTCAGCGCAAATGCAGCGCTCGTGTTTGCGGGCGCCGGCGGAATTTCCCTCGACGGCTGGCTCTATCGCCGGCGCGCACAGGTAGAAGGGAAGGAGGACCGCGTTCGCGCACGCCGGGCAGCATAGGCTCAGCTCGTCTGTTGGCGCGGCAAAATTCGGCTGCGCTTCGGGATTGCCGATCGGCGACGATTGTCGGTCGGCGCCCGCCCACAGAAGGATTTTGCTGCGGTCGCTCTCAGCTCCAACCCCCACGGCTTCGCGGAGCGGCGTCCCGGCGCTAGAATTTAGGCGTAACGTACCGACTCAACCTGTTCGCATTGAGGGAGCAATGACCGCCGCGACGCCGACTGAGAATCTCTTAGCCTCCGAAACTCCAATCACGCTTCTCTACCCCGATCTGGAGCAGGAGCTCGCAACCACCAGACGCATTCTCGAGCGAGTGCCCGATGGTAAAAACGATTGGCGACCCCACGAGAAATCCATGACGCTCGACCGTCTGGCGACTCACGTTGCGCAGCTGCCCGGTCTCGGAATCAGGATTTTGACGAGCGAGGAATTCGATGTCACCGCAGGACCGCGTCCCCAGGCCAATCCGGGAAGTAGCGCCGAGCGACTGAAAATGTTCGATGAGCTGAGTGCTCAATTCGTGAGTTTGATGCGTTCACAGACCTGGGAGACGGTTTTGACGCCGTGGACATTCCGCGTCGGAGAGCGCGTTGCCTTCAGGGGCCCGCGTGCGAAGGCCTTGCGGGTCATGATCGTAACGCACCTCGCGCATCACCGCGCCCAGCTCGGCGTTTATCTGCGCGTACTCGGCATTCCGATTCCGGGAAGTTACGGCCCATCTGCTGACGAGCCGCTGCCGACGTAATAGTCTTCGGAGCCGGACATCAACCATTCGCACCAGGGAGGACCCGTGCCAATTACGTACACGATCGATCCCGACAAGAAACTGGTTCTGAGTGAGATCTGGGGCCCGGCAACCGAGATGGAAGTGCTGGAGCATAACCGGAAGCTGAGTGGCGATCCGATGTTCAATCCAGCCTACCAACAGCTCGCTGATATGAGTGGTGTAACCGAGATTCTGGTCTCCACCGATGCAATCAAGGAGACAGCGCACGATTCGTTTTTTTCGCCAGGAGTGCGGCGTGCGTTCGTTGCGAGCACGGACTGCACGTTCGGCATGGCGCGCATGTTCGCGCTTCACGCCGAGAGCCTCGGCCAGGTCGTGGAAGTGTTTCGGGATCGAGGAGCGGCGGAGGAGTGGCTCGGGTTGAAGTGACTCGAGTCCTGCTGCTACTGGAGATTCAGCTGCAACTGAACGGGCGAGAGCTCCAAGTCGGTTAGGTATTAGTTGGTCAGTTCACGACGTCGGGACTCTACTAGTGGCGTTCGTAGCACAGGCAGTTGTCCTGAAGCCACTGAGATAAGTCTGGGCGTCGTGAACTAACGACTGCCGACTAACTGACTTGGAGCTCTCGCCCGTTCTGTTGCAGTTCAGCCAGCCCCGGTTCACCGATTAAGCCAGTACGACATCTTGATAAGGAACGTGTTAGCCGGATGCAGCCCGAACAGATCTCGGACATCTCCCGTGAACGCGTTCGTTCCGCGCAGCGGATCGTACCCTTGGCGTCCCTGGTTCCACACTACGAAGAGCGTCGATCCCGGATTGTATTCCCAGCGCAGCACGACATTCGACTGCAGCGCCTTGAAGTTGAATCCGCCCGGATTGTCGGTAACCGCCGGGTTGAGGTACGGGGCGTAGCGATCGTCGTACGCAGCGGCGCGCGGATTGGCTGACAACTGGCGCACGTTGCTGTAGCTCCCCTTCGACACGAACGGCTGCGCGTAAGTCTGCAGCGAGAGATTCGGCGTGAAGGTGTAGTTCAAGCGTGCCGTCACGCCCGTCGTCGTCTGATCGAGGTGCGCGAAGGTGTAATGCGTGACGCCGGCATCGTCGAAGTTGCCGTACCACTGGTTGTCGCTGACGTTGTGTGACCAGTTGAGCGAGAGCGACGAGCTGAAGCGCCCTGCAGCCTTGAAGTCCAGCTCCGGGCTCGCGTTCCACGACCAGTTTCTGCCGGCATCACCTCTGAAATAGCTGAAGCTGGCGTACGGCACGACTGGCTTTCGATCGTCACCGTTGATCGACAGCCACGGCGCGAAGTAGGAGTCCTGGCGGACGGCCGGGCCTCCGCGCGCGGCGCGATCGTCGTACGTCGTTCCCAGTTGCCCGATCGTTCCGCCCATGTGCCAGCCGAAGTTGTTCTTGAAGTTGATGTGCACGTTGGTGTTGTACGCGGCCTCGAGCGGGAGGCCCTTCGTCGTCCAGTACTGCCACCAGTTGTTATTCCACTGGAAGCGGTTGTAGAACAGCCGCTGCTTGCGGTCGAACCATCCAGCCCACGTGCTCCATGATGTTTGATCCGCGCGCCGCAGGAAGCCGAGGTCGTTGGTCTCGAAGCCAGGCGACCGGCGCTGAAGTGCAGACTCGAACATCAGGTGCAACCCGGCGATCTTGCCGAACTTGAATTCCTCGGCGTCACCGTCCAGCGTCGTTCGATTCGGATCGAGTGAGAGCTCCGCGTCCGGCCTCTGATACAGGTGAACGCTGTTCGTTTGCAGCGACAAAATCGCGTCCGGAGTGCCCTGGACCCGACTCTTGTCGGCGGATCCCGAAATCTCGTAGCGATTGTTACGGAACCGATGGCGGAAATCGAACGCGCCCACATAGGCGCTGCCCGGCAGATACGGAGACGACCAGCTGTCCATGTTCCGGTTCACCGCGGTCAGCATGGCTCCAGCGGTGCTGTTACCGCCGCGAAAATCCTGAGTGGCGCGAACGACAGCGAAGTTGGTCGCTGGATCGTACGTCGTTCCGCCGGGTCCCGACGCGCGTTGCGTTGCGGCGTCGAGCAGTCCTACCGTGAGGCCGCGCGGGAACCGTCCAAGAAGCTTGGCTGCGCCGAGGATCGTGACAGGCTGCTGGGGCACAGTGTCCCCGTAGACACCTGCGAGCTCCGGCGTTCTGCCGATGCGCCTACTATAGTAGAGGCCCTCGCCGGTGCTGCAATCGTTCACTGCGCTGCAGTTGACGTCGAAGCGGAACAGGCCGCGGCCAGCGACGAAGAATGGGCGCCGCTCGTCGAAGAACGACTCGTATGCCGTCAGATTAAGGACCGACGGATCCGATTCGACTTGTCCGAAATCCGGATTAACCGTTGCATCCAGCGTGATGTTCGGCGCGAGCCGGTACTTGATGTCACCGCCAACCGCGACGTTGGATTTCTGCGCGAACTGGTTGTTCACGATTCGTGACGCGCTCTTGGTGACTACGTATGGCATCAGCTCCATCCGGCGCGGAGTCTCAAGATCATCGAGGCCGTGAAGCGCGCCGAACTGTGATACAAATCCTGTCTTCGACTGTCTGAGCAGGGGCCAGATGTAGCGCTCGCTGTACCGGTAAACGTCGCGGTCGATCATGATACCGAAGGTGTGCGAGCGATCTCGACCGTACCGCATCTGCGAAAGCGGGATCCGGAACTCGGCCGTCCAGCCCGCGGAGTCGGTGCGCGTAGCGACATCCCAGACAGCGTCCCACGCGCCGTCCTCGTTGCCATCGTCATAAATCGCCTGGTCGGTTTTCACGCCGGCCGCGTTCACACCAAACTCGTACCCGGTCCGCTTGTCGTGATATGAATCGACGAACACCCAGATCATGTCAGACGGCGTGAAGCTGTCACGACGCTCGAGGATTTTCTTGATGCTGTCGGGATGCGGGTCGAGAGCACGCACGAATACGTAAAGATTCGAGGCGTCGTAGGCGATCCGTGCCTCCGTTGGAAAACGGGGCGCTTTGTCCTCATTGGGCCGCCATTCCCTGAAAGCACTGATTATCGGCGCGCTTTTCCAAACGGCGTCGTCGTCCTTTCCATCAATTATGGGAGCAGATTCTGCGCGCACGGCGGTGGCGCTTGTATCGGTCGGTGGCGGGACGGTGGCTGGAACGCTGCTGGTGGCTTGCGCCTGTAAAGGGGCCTGCAGACTCAGGCTCAGCGCAAGCAAGGCGAAGATGGTCATACGGGTTGAGTGCTGACGTTGATTGATGGATCGGGTAGCAACTCCTGTTTGATACCGTATCGGCCAAAATGGTTGGAAAGTTTCAGCAACCCCCTCTGGCGGCCATCGCTCAGCTGCCGTCCAGGGCTACAACGATCGCCGCGCCGATCACCATAATGCCCCCAACCAGCGCGAACGGACCCAGGATGTCCTGCAGCAACACGACACCAAGAAGCGCTCCCACCACCGGCTCGAGGTTGAGGAACACCCCGGCTTGGGACGCTGGCACCCGGAGGAGTCCCCAGTTCCACAGGAAGGTTGTCGCCGTCGTGGCAAGGAGTCCCGACGCGATGACGGAGAGCCAGGTCCGGACAGAGAGATGGATGGGCGGTACCCCCTCGGAGCCGACGACCCACACGGTAAGCATCACTGCCCCGACCGTCATGACATACGCGCTGACGTTTATCGGCGAGTAGTTACCGGCCTTCATCAGGCGCTGGCAGAGCAGAATCCAGGCGACCCCAGCCACGAGCGACAGCGCGACGAGAAGGTCGCCAGCCAGGCTGGCCTGCGAGCCCGCCTCCCCCGCGGATGCTCCGAATGCGATAAGTCCCGCGCCGATCGTGGACGCCACGAGGGCGATCCATCGTCGCGTATGAACATGCTCGTGCGCGAACAGGGCTGAGCCCGCCGCGAGAAGAACGGGCAGAATACCTATCATGAGTGACGCGTGGGTGACTGTCGTACGCGCCAGCCCAGCGAACTGTATGAGAAACTGGAGCGGTACGCCCACCGCCGCGGCGACGAGCACTGTGATCCAGTCATGGCGAGCGATCCGTGTTTCCCGACGACGCGTTGCCGTCCAGACCGCTGGCGCGAACCCAACGGCCGCGAAAAGGAATCGGTAGAGAACGAGCTGGCCGACGCTGAGCTCCGTCAGCGCCCACTTGCCGAACAGAAACCCGGTGCCCCAGAGACAGCCTGCGGCGGCGAGGGCGGCAAAGGCCTTCGTTCGGGACGGATTAATTTGCAGTGGCGTTGGACGGAGTAGGTTGGCGATCGCCGCTCATTTTTCTGGAGGCGGCAACGTCAGGGGCGTCATGGATTTTAATTGAAGACAAGAGAAAAACTACCGCGACGCCGCCGGCTGCAGGCAGCGATCCGCGAGACGCCGTAGTTTTCTTTTTTCTACAGTTGTAAGACCAAGAGACACGAACCAGGGAATAACCGATGCCTGCCCGCAGATCCGACGTCGCTCGACTCGCAGTCGTGACACTCCTGTCCGCCGGGTGCGCGACAAATCCCGCTCCGTCGACCGCGTCTCCCTCGGTGCAGCCCGCAGCGCAGCTCTACATGCCACGCGCCATCCAGGCCGCGTATCGCAAGGGAACCCGCTCGCCCGACGGCAGACCGGGTCCCAATTATTGGCAGAACCGCGGACGCTACAACATCGCGATCACGGCGCTGCCACCCGACAGGACGGTTCGCGGGACCGAGCAGATCGTCTACTACAACAACAGCCCGGACACGCTCCGCAATCCCCAGATCAAGCTGTTCCTGAACATCCACAAGCCCGGCGCGCCGCGGAGCTTTGGCTCACCAGCGCCGTATCTGACTTCCGGCGTGCACGTCGATTCAGTTTCGGTAAACCAGCAGCCAGTACAGTGGAACGTCGAGAACGCGTTCACTGAGCAGCGGCTGCAGCTTCCGACTCCGCTGCTGCCGCATGATTCGGTGCGGCTGTCGTTCAAGTGGCACTACGATATATCCCAGTTGAGTGGCCGCGAAGGAATGCTCGACTCCACAAGTTGGTACCTCGCTTACTTCTATCCGCGGGTTGCTGTCTACGACGACTACAACGGCTGGGACAGGATGGTCTTCACCGACGTCCAGGAGTTCTACAGCGATTTTAACGATTACGACGTATCGATCACTGTGCCGGCGAACTATGTAGTGTGGGGCACGGGCACTCTTCTCAACCCATCGGACGTCCTGCAACCCGCCGCCCTCGATCGGTACAATCGATCGTTTACCTCGGATTCGACCATTCATGTCGCCACGAAGGCGGACATGACAGGAAAGACGGTGACCACTCAACACCCGACGAATACCTGGCGATTCCGAGCGGCCAACATTCCCGACATGACCTTCGCGTTGAGTAGCAATTACGTGTGGGATGCGGGAAGCGTCGTCGTGGACACGCTGACCGGCCGTCGAGCGAGCGCGCAGGCTGCTTTCAACGATACGGCGGCAGATTTCCATCATATGGTACAGTACAGCCGCCACTCTTTAAGCTGGCTGTCGCGCAACTGGCCAGGCGTTCCGTATCCCTACGAGAAGAGCACGGTCGTCGAAGGCTTGGCTGGTATGGAGTATCCGATGATGGTCAACGACGAGAGCTACGCAGACACGGTGTTCTCGCGTTTCGTGGTAGAGCACGAGACCGCCCACACCTACTTCCCGTTCTACATGGGCGTCAACGAGTCACGCTACGCGATGATGGATGAAGGATGGGCCACGACGTTCGAGTATCTCATCGGAACCGCCGACCTCGGTGCCCAGAGAGCAGGTGAGTTCTTCAAGCAGTTTCGGGTAACAGAATGGGCGACC
This sequence comes from Gemmatimonadaceae bacterium, assembly GCA_036263215.1. Taxonomy (GTDB): domain Bacteria; phylum Gemmatimonadota; class Gemmatimonadetes; order Gemmatimonadales; family Gemmatimonadaceae; genus UBA4720. Next base: position 7,531 of record DATAHM010000126.1, on the reverse strand, counting down.
GACCCAACGCCGCTCGAGGATCTTCCAATCATCACGCCCGCCGACGCCCTTTCTCCCCAGGCCTACGGCGACAACGCCTACGGCAAGCCCGCACTCGGCTATCTGGCGCTCAAGGACATGTTGGGTGACGCTCAGTTCCGGAGCGCGCTGCACGGCTTCATGGACCGCTGGCACGGCAAGCATCCGATTCCGTGGGACATGTTCAACAGCTTCAACGACATCACCGGACGCAACCTTAACTGGTTCTGGAACGCCTGGTTCTTCAGCAACAGCTATATCGATGTCGCGGTGCGTGGAGTTACGAAGACAGGCGACGGAGTAGCGGTCCTCGTCGATAACGCTGGCGGAATGCCCATTCCGTTCGATGTCGCGCTCGGCTTCAGCGATGGTACGACCGACATCGTTCACGAGACATCAGCCGTCTGGCAATCGAACCTGCGACAGACATCCGTAACAATCCCCGCGCGCAAAGCCGTTCAGTCGGTCGAGCTGCGCACCGGCATCTGGATGGACGCAGACTCGACGAACAACCGTTGGTCGGGAAGGCCTTAGTTTACCTGGGACGTATGCAACCGACGCAATCTCCGATGACCGAAGCGCTTCGCCGCTGGCGAATCATCCCGGTCATCATCATCGAGGATGCCAAAAACGCGGTACCGCTCGCCGACGCCCTCCTCGCCGGCGGACTACCGATAGCCGAGATCACCCTCCGTACGAATGGAGCGCTCGAGGCTTTGCGGCGGATCAAGGACGCACAACCGGAGATGTTCGCCGGGGCCGGAACTGTGCTCAACGTCGCGCAAGCCAGGAAGGCGAAGGATGCAGGCGCGGAGTTCGTGGTCTCGCCTGGCTTCAATCGCTCGGTAGTGGAGTACTGTCTGGAGAACGGTATTCCCGTGTATCCAGGTGTCGCCACCGCCAGCGAGATAGAGGCAGTGCTCGAGGTCGGCATCAACCTCATGAAGCTCTGGCCAATCGAGACACTCGGCGGAGTTCCGTACCTGCAATTGCTCGGCGGCCCATTCGTCGGAGTGGAGTTCAATCCGAGCGGCGGAGTCACAGCGACAAACTTTACTACCTATCTGAATCAGAAGAACGTCGTCGCAGTTGGTGGTAACTGGATGGCACCACCGGATTGGATATCCGCTGGCCAATTCGAACGGATCCGCGAGATAGTGCGTCAGACTGTGACGAGGGTTGCGGCTGTTTCGCAGATTTCGGGGACGCGGGCGGGCACAGCGGCGCCGCGGCGCGCAGCAGCGGATCAGCTCGAGCCGCCGGCAATTTAGTGCTCCCGGTTGCGGGTTAACTGTCGTCTGCCGTTCATCCAGAAGACAGATTCTTGACAGGTTGAAGCACGGTTCGATATTGGGCCACGCTACACTTCGTGGTCCTCTCTCGAAAAAGTCTTATGGTCGTTGCGCGACGTACAGGCGCATTGGTGGCTCTCGCGGCCCTTACCGCATGCGGCTCGGATAAATCGGGTGGCGTCACCCAACCGCCGCCGCCCGTGGACCCATGTACTGTACGAACTCCGTACACCTTTGGGACCACCGCGAGCGGATCGTTCACGACGTCGGATTGCCCCTCCTTCGACAAGTCCTTCATTGATTCATATACGACGAGCATAGACGCCGCGGGCGCCTATCTCCTGACCGAGACATCCAGCGCAGTCGATACCTATCTCTTTCTCGACGCTGGAGACGGTTCGCTCATCGCGGAAAACGACGACGCCAGCGACCTGGACTCGAACTCGTCGATCAAGGCGTTGATTCCCGCCGGCACATACGTGATCGCTGCGAATACCTTCGACACCGGCGCAACCGGTGACTACCAGCTGTCATCGTCAGCAACGACGGAGTCAATCGAGAATTGCGAAACTGTATTCATCGCGCGCGGGATGACGACGTCGCAGAATCTCCAGCCGACGGATTGCTCGAACAACGGATTTTATTCGGATGACGTGCTCATCTTCGTCCGGGCAGGCCAGTCCGTCACCGTCACGGTGAATTCGACGGCCTTCGATGCGTACGTGGAGATTTATTCCCGGGCCGGTCTCGTCGCGGACAACGATGACAAGAGTGCTACCTCAACCGATGCAGAGGTCACCTTCACCGCCACGACCACTGACTACTATCTCATTTCCCCAACCAGCAAGTTGTCCGGTGCGCCCGGTACGACCGGCGCTTACACCATGATCGTCAGGTAGGAGTCAGCGGCCCCCTGGCTGTGGACTCCCTCGGTGACAAGTGAAACACCCCGCGCTCGGCGGCTGTCCTCGATCGGTCGGAACTTTTGACAGGTAGTCTCGATTGATGGTCTGGACCATGGCGTACATCAAGCGCGCCGTGTTCTTCTCTTGCTTGTCGTCGAGATCCCATTTCCCCGGAACGTGGCAGAATCCGCAGCTCACTCCCAGCGATCGGCCAAATCCCATATTCATGATGTTGACCAGCCGGCCAGCTGGCACGCCTTTGAAGATCTTGATGTTCTTGAACACACTCTCGGCCGGCTGGTTCTCACGGCCGGCGATGGAGCGAAGAACAAATGCGGCGGCGCTGTCCCGCCTCGCCGAGTTGACACTGTCGCGAACTCGGCGCGCGGAGTCGCTGAGAGGCATCCGCTGTCCGCCAGGTTCAGCCGGGTTGGCCTGTGCCCCGGCAGCGGGCTGAGCGGCAGCGGTTTGGGATGCCGGGGCGGGTGATGGACTCGTGGTCCCTGTACCGGGTGCGGTCGCGCACGCGTATACCATAATCAATACCGAGGATACGCCAGCAATCACAGCGGGAACGCGCTCGCTCATTGGTGCCTCCGGTTTGGATAACTTAACCGCAACCGCTTTCAGGATTCAGCGTGACCGAATCAGCAGAGCTCAACGAACCCGTTTGGCGCTCGGCGCGGACATCAGCGGCGCGCTCCTTTCGTCGACTCGCCCTCGCTCTCGTGACAATTGCCTGCGCAAAGGATGCGCCCGTAAACCATTATCGACCGCGTACTCGCGAGCTGACCGTAACCGCGGTGCCGCTGCTGACCAAAGAGCTTCAGTCGACGTATTCCTTTCTTGCGCAGGACTTTGGCCGCGGCGGAGTGCTCGAGGGGAAGGAGGTCTACACATTCGTGCCGAGCAGCCTCACGGTGGTGCAGGGCGACACGATCCACTTCACTCTGATAAATCCGGAGGACGATGCGCACTCGTTCGTTCTACCGGGACTCGCGGTAACGCTTCGACCCCAGTCCAAAGTCCTCGCTGATTACATCGCGCGCAATGCCGGCGTGTTCGAGTATGTGTGCGACATTCCCGCACACCTGCCTTTCATGTACGGACAACTGGTCGTACTTGCCGCGAATTGACCCGCGCACACACAGCGATGTACGCTGCCCCGGATGTTGAGCTCAGGGCGCGGGAGCTACGGCGTCGACGGCAGATTGCCTGACACCACGAGATATGGCAGGTCTTGTCGGTCCCGAGCCCGCGCCGGTGCGCTCGATCGCCTTCGCTATGTCGTCGAGATCTTCAGTGCCAAGCGAGAGCGTCGCGGCGCCAATCCACCCATCTACCTGTTCCGCTGAGCGCGCGCCGACGATTGCGCCGGTGACTCCAGGCCACACGAGAGTCCAGGCGATCGCAACCGCGGACACCGTGGTGTTGTGGCGGCGCGCGATCGGCACGAGGGCGTCACGCAACGCAATGTTCTTCTCGATCTTTGGTGTCTGAAAATTGGGCGATCGCAAGCGCCAATCGTCCGCAGCCATCCGATTCAGGCGTTCGATCGAGAACGTCTCGGTAAGAATGCCCGCCTGCATCGGACTGTAGACGATGACGCCTGACCGATTCGCGCGACACCACGGAATTGCCGCGGCCGCCGAGTCGCGGTTGATGAGCGAAAACGGCGGTTGAAGAGAATCCACGTGATGGAGCGCCTCGACGCGGCGCAACTGTGACACGTCGAAGTTGGAGACGCCGATGGCTCTGACTTTTCCCTCGTCCTGAAGCTGCATCATCATGCGCCACGACTCCTCGACAGTGGTGCCACTCGAATCGTCGGAGCGGTGAATCTGGTACAGATCGATCCGCTCCACGCCGAGTCGCTTGAGGGATGCCTCGCACTCGCGGCGAATCGAGGCGGGAGTGGCGATGCGTTTTGCATCCTTCATCGGATCTTTTGGATCCCAAACCAGACCACACTTGGTGAAGACGTATGGTTTATCGGCGCCTTTCCGCTGTCTCAGCAACTTTCCGACAACTTCCTCCGAATGTCCCAGTCCATAAATCGCCGCGGTGTCGATCCAGTTGACGCCGTGGTCGAGCGCGCGATTCATTGCGGCGAGCGATTGTTCATCGTCCTGCGGGCCCCAGCCATACGCCCATCCGCCGCCACCGGTCGCCCATGCTCCAAATCCGACGACGGTGATGTTGAGGTCAGAGGTGCCGAGCTGGCGAGTTGGCAGATGAGTAGGCATGGCGACGGCTCTTGCAAGAAAGGTGGCAGTCTCGCGTCTCGCCGTGGATTATATATCTGCCAATAGACGCGCGGCACTTGGGACTCGCGATACGGAAGGTGCAATGCACATGACCGAAGTAACCGCAAACTGGCCGCGGCTCGATCTTCAAGACTGGGCTCCGACCGAGGCGACGCTGCATCGGTGGCTCCAGATCATCGGCAAAACGCGGCTGGCTCTGGCGCCAATGCAGAACCACTGGTGGCAGACGGTTCTTTATCTCACCGCGCGCGGGCTCACTACATCGCCAATGCCATACGCTGACCAGACGGTCGAAGTTGATCTGGATTTCATCGACCATGTACTCAGCGTAACTGCAAGCAATGGCGAGACAGCGACGTTCCCGCTGGCTCCGATGAGTGTCGCAGAGTTTTTCTCGCAGTATAAATCAGCGCTTAGTTCGGTGGGCGTAGACGCGAGGATATGGCCGGTGCCGTGCGAGCTGCCCGACACGCTTCGCTTCACCGAAGACGAGGAGCACGCATCGTACGACGCTCATGCCGTTCACCGATGCTGGCAGGCGCTTGTCTGCGCCGATCGCGCGCTCAAAAAATTCCGCGGACGATTCCTCGGCAAGTCGAGCCCGTCGCACCTTTGGTGGGGCGCCTTCGACATCGCGTGCACCCGGTTCTCGGGGCGAATTGCTCCGCCCCATCCCGGTGGGATTCCGAATCTCCCAGACCGCATCACTCGCGAGGCCTACTCCCACGAATGCATCAGTGCGGGCTGGTGGCCCGGGACGGTGGGTGGTCCCGTGGCCGAGCCCGCGTTCTACGCATACTCGTACCCCGAGCCACCGGGGTGCGACATTGCGCCGATCCGGCCAGAAGGCGCGTACTACCATCCCGACATGCACGAGTGGATTCTCCCGTACGATATAGTTCGGCAGTCTCCTGAACCGGAACGTATGGCGCTCGAATTCTTTCAGAGCACCTATGACGTCGCAGCTGATCTGGCCAAGTGGGATCGTGCGGCACTCGAGCGCCACGGCGCAATTTCTGCCTCTTGATCCTGCGTCCCCAAAGGAGCGAGCGGCGATGACTGCAAAGGCTGAACAGGCAATCGAATTCCGGCACGACGTCGACAACGTGCTGGCAGAGGCTGGCCGCCAACACAAACCCGTTCTCCTCGACTTCAGCGCCGCGCCTATGTGAGGTGGCTGTGCTCGGCTGGATGCCGAGGTGTGGCCGGATGAGCGGGTGGTCAGGTTCGTCACTGAGAACTTCATACCCGCGCGCGTGCACGTGAAAGACGACGCGCAAGAGTTCCAGCGGTACGGCCAGAAATACAACGCCCAATGGACGCCAACGATTCTCGAGCTGGACTCGGATGGCACCGAAGTTCACCGCATCGAGGGATTTCTTCCCAACGACGACTTCCTCGCGCAGCTAATGCTCGGACGTGCACAGCTGGACTTCAAGCAAGGGAAATTCGCGGACGCCGAGCGACGCTTTCGCGAAGTCGTCGATCAGCTGCCCGATACCGACGCAGCTCCCGAAGCGCTTTATTGGAGCGGAGTCTCGCGCTATAAGGCATCCAACGACGCTTCCGCGCTCAACGAAACTGCTCGTGCGTTCACTCAACGATATCAGGACTCGACCTGGGCGAAGAAGTCCGTGATCTGGAAGTAGCCGGCTCGGCGCATTACCTGAGGAGGCTGGGTGTCTTCGACACGACAATGGTCGTGATCGGAGGCATCATCGGCGCGGGAATCTTCCTCAATCCAGCGATCGTCGCGGAGCGTGTTCACACCGCGGCGTTCATTCTGGTTGCCTGGGTCATAGGAGGGGCGGTGGCGCTGATTGGCGCGCTCGCCTTCGCCGAGCTCGGTGCGCGTCGTCCGCAGGCGGGCGGAGGGTACGTCTATCTCACCGATGCCTTCGGGCCGATCTACGCTTTCCTCTATGGATGGACATTCCTGTTCATCATCAATAGCGGTGGAATTGCCGCAGTCTCTGTCACTTTTGCGCGCTACACCGTCGATCTGTTCGATATCTCCATCAATTACGTGAAGCCTCTCGCCGCCGCGCTTCTCGTGGTGCTGGCGGGAGTCAATTACTTCGGGATCAGGTCGGGCAGCATCACCCAGAACATCTTCACTGTATTGAAGCTCGCGGCACTCGCGGTGCTCATCTTCGTCGGAGTTTTTCTCGCGCGGGGTGGTGCGGCCGCGGGTCCGCCCACCGAGGTTGTCCGTGGTGTGGGAGTGGTGCGCGTACTCGGGATCGCGCTCATCCCGGTGCTGTTTGCCTACGGCGGTTGGCAGTACTCGAACAACATTGCGAGCGAGATTGTCGATCCCGAGCGAACTCTGCCGAGGGCGCTCACGATAGGAATGGTCGTGGTGGTGGCCGTCTATGTTTTCGCGAATGTGGCCTACATCAAGGCGCTTGGACCCACTGGCCTCGCGACGAGCGTGGCACCCGCGGCGGATACGATGCGCGCGGCGATGGGTCCAACCGGTGCGGCGCTGATGGCGGCGGGGATCATCGTGTCGACAATCGGCTTCGTCAACAGCGGGATGCTGTCCGCGCCCCGGATGCTCCAGGCGATGGCGGCTGACGGACTCTTTTTTACTGCGGTAGCGCGTCTTCATCCGCGATACCGGACGCCTACACTCGGAATCGTCATCCAGGCGGTGTGGGCGGTGGCCCTCGCATTGTCGGGAACGTATGGGCAGCTCCTGGACTACGTCGTATTCGGAGACTGGATATTCTTCGGACTGATTGTGGCAACTGTCTTCGCGTATAGACGTCGCGACGCCAGAGACGGCGTGGCAACAGGTAGCTTCCGGATGCCCGGGTATCCGGCGCTGCCCGCACTCTTCGTAGCAATCGCAGTCTACGTCGTAGCGAGCGCGATCTGGTCGAACCCGCGAAACGCGCTGCTTGGCGCAGTGCTTATCGCGCTCGGTGTTCCGGCGTACACGTTCTGGAGCAGGCGAAGCGCGGTTGAGTAGAAACTTTGGCGATAAGGACACCTGCCCCGGGAGTAAATCGGAGCTCGGAGGGATGCGGCGGCAATGGTAAGT
>DATAHM010000125.1:0-4113 GCA_036263215.1 Gemmatimonadaceae bacterium | reverse complement strand
CAAAGAGCGCGCGTTCCGCGAGGCCGTCATCCTCGCCTGCATCGCAATTCTCCCGGCCTGTTCCGCGGATAGCGCGGGTACGGTAGACCCGCCCCGCCAAATCGCATCCGTAGTGGTGAACGCGGATTCAAGCGCGATGGCGTTCGGCCACATCGCGCATGTGTCAGTGTTGGCGCGGGACGCCGGCGGCGAGACTGTTCCGGCCCCAGACGTTCAGTGGACGACGTCGAATCCAGACATCGCGACGGTGTCAGCCACCGGCGACGTCAATGCCGTCGGGCTCGGTGTCGTCACTATCGGGGCGACCGTAGCGGGATTATCTGCGAGCACTGACCTGACGATTGTCTCCGGGCCGCCGGAGGCCTTTCACAATTTCGACGATGGAACGCTGGGCGCGTTCATCAATCGTGCGGATTCCGATCTCGACTTCGTCGACGACCCGACGGGCGCGGGCCGCGGAAAGGTCGCGCGCTTTCATTACCAGGGAACTCTGGACATCAATCGTTCGCTCGAGTTCAGGTACGTGCGGCGTTACGGTGAGCCGATCTACTTCAAGGGCGATTTCTACCTGCCGCTTACCGATCTCGGGCAGGGCGAGGTGATTCGCAAGCTGATTTACTGGCAGTCCCACAAGAACTGGGGCAAATACCCGCCCGACGGCGGATTCGGTACAGGGCGAACTGTAGTAGTCATTATCGGCTCCGATCTCATCGTCGACGCGACCTACAATCCGGCGCCGAGCACTGGGTTGGGGCCCGACGATGTGCGTACGAACCAGATCGTCGCGCAAGGAATGCAGGGGAATAGGTGGTACACACTCGAAGTGTACCAGGTGATGGAGACCGCGATCGGGCGCGCCGACGGTGTGCTGCGGGTCTGGCTCGACGGAACACTGGTGTTCGACCGCGCCAACATGACCTGGACCGATCCCAACTGGCTGACCGACACCAAGTACGGGAAACTGTTCGATCCGGCGGACATCTACTTCGAGCACTTCCTGGTCGGGAACCAGGTAAATCGCGACACCGGAAGTTTCGATGAGATCCGTTATTGGGACAACGTCGAGCTTTCAACGCTCCACGGACACTAGCCGTCGGTACGCAGGTAGCGGCTATCTGCATTGCGCGATGGCAGTGCCAGTGGAACGTCAGTGATGCAAAAAGCGCCGGTCCCATAGGAGCCGGCGCTTTTCCATGCTGTTGAAGATTAGCTGTGCCTTCCCGGCGAGACAGGACGTCCGGGCGTTGCGGGACGCATCCCCACTCCCGGCGGAGTGACGGGGCGATGTGCGAGCCCACCTTCCTTGTTCGCGGTGGCGGGACGATGCTCACTGGCCACCGAATTCGCATCGGCGGTGAGCTGCGCGTCCGTCGCCTTGTTGGCGAGTTTATTCTCCACCCTGGCAAGTGCAGCACTCGGCTTCACGCCCTTGTCGATCATGTTGCCGAGCACGTACATCGGGACCGCAAGTGAACGGCCGGACGGTGTGGTCTTCGCCAGGTCGCTCACGAGCTTGCCATCGACGCCGCGGCCCATGAGAGCCGATCCGGCGACGACTTCGTCGCTCGAAGGTTTGCGGCCGCCTTTTTCGAGCGCACCCTTCGCCTGCTTCATCTCGTCGGCGCTCTTATCAACCGACTTCTGAATGTCGGCGGGCTTGGCGCCCTGGCGCGAGAGTCTGAGTGCCTGCTGCTCGAGTGCTGCGGCGGGAAGTGAATGCGCACGCGCATCGGCGATCGTCGCAAGAACATGATCAACTACCGATGCGGGGAGAACCTGGCGCAGCTGCGCCGAGGGATCATGAGCCTTTTGAGCGGACGCGACGCTAGAGAACAGCAGCGTGGCCGCTATGAGTAAGCGCTTCATCGGGGTTACTCCTAATGTGGGATTGGGGCTAAAGAGCTCCCGGTAATTAGACTGCTCGAAGCAGGTAGGTAGTCACTAGAGCCCGCCTGGCGGGCGCGCGGTCAGGCAGCCAGGGCTTGAGGCTATCAAGTTTCCCTGCTACCTAATAGGGGCATCAACGAGGTCTGAAATGTTCCTGTCAGGTTTGTCGCGACAGTTCCTCGCACTCACCACGGTCGCACTGGTTGCGATCGCATCGACGCTGCATGGGCAGACCGCGACTACGAGCCACTCGCTCGCAGGGAGCGGGAGAATCGTCGGAGTGGTCGTCGACAGCGTCAACGGCGGCTTCCTCGCCGGTGCTGAGATCGTTATCGAAGGCGCTACGCGCGCGCTGCGGACCGACTCACTCGGCCGTCTCCAGGTCGACAGCTTGCGCCCCGGGATCTACCAGATGGGAGTGCTGCATCCCGTGCTCGATTCGCTGGGCATCACCCTCGTCACGCAGCCGTTTCGCATCGCCGCCGACAGCACGAGCTTCATGCTGATCGCAGTACCTTCCACGCCAACGCTGGTCCGACGTTCGTGTCCAAAGGCGCCGACAGTGTCGGCGGTCGTGGGTCACGTCGCCGATCCGGAAACTCTCGAGCCGATCGCGCGCGCCGATGTATCGATCGCATGGATTGAAATCGAAGTCTCAAAAGAGCGCGGCATCTCGCGGAAGCCACGGTTGGTGAAGACGGTCACCGATTCGTCGGGCGCGTTCCGGTTGTGCGGGCTACCAAACTCACTCGAGGCGACGCTGCAGGCCAAACGAGGTTCGTCGGTAACGGACGAAATACCAATTTCGCTCGGAGAAAGGCCGGCCGAGTTGCTAGCGAGAACTGTGTTGCTCCCTTCCGCAGGATCAGCGGCAAGGATCGGAAACTCCACGGTGTCCGGCATGGTCTCGCTCGAGGGCAGCACCGCGAATGCTGGAAGTAAAGTAGAGCTCGCCGGAAGCGGACACGTCGTCCTGACAAACGAAAAGGGCGAGTTTGCCATGCGGAACCTGCCATCGGGTACGAGGGACCTGGTTGTGCGGCACGTCGGTTTCGAGCCGGAGGTCGTGCCCGTCGATCTCTCATCGCGCCAGGACATCCGCATTACCCTCAAACTGAGGAAGTCGATTCCCGCGCTCGAGGCGGTTCGGGTGCTTGCGAACAAGCGGGCTGCCCTCGACGAGGTCGGCTTCACGGAACGGCGCAAGACCGGGTTCGGGTACTTCATCGGTCCGGAAAAACTGCAGCTCATGCACGCCCGCTGGCTCACCGACATACTGCAGCAGGTGCCTGGCCTTCAGGTGGTTCGGCGCGCGAATGGAGATGGGATCGTGAGCGCTCGGACGCCGACCTCGCGATGCGTAGAGTACTACGTGGATGGCGCTGCGTATCTGGAAGTGACGCCGGGAGACATCAACAAGTTCGTGGGCGGTCATGACTTCGCCGCAATCGAGGTTTACGAGGGGAACGCGCCCGTGGAGTACGCGCGTGCGGGGGTCTCGTGCATCACGATTCTCCTTTGGACGCGATGGAGAATTCACAGCTAAAGAATTGTAGCTGCGATTAATCGAGCGACGGTCCGGCGGTATGCTTCTGGCGAGTATCGGCCGATAGGCCCTACCAGGAGTTATTCATGTTTCGCCTAGCACTCATTCCAATCGCCGTCGGCTCGCTTGCAATGGCGGCAGCTTCTGTAAATGGAAGCGGCACCATCACCTTCGGCACTTCTGTCGAGCACATCTCGGTGAACGCGACAGCTGGTGCAACACCAACCGCCGGTTCCGGCCGCGTGACCTTCGAGGACAAGGCCGCGGGTGGGAACGTCAACGGACAGATCAGCGTGAATTGCGTGAAGATCGTCGGCAACACCGCCACAGTGAGCGGCACTGTGACGCACAGCAACGACAAATCGCTAATCGGGAAGGAAGGCGTTTTTCAGATCGTCGACAACGGCAAGAAAGCCGATTTCGCCAGCATCATCAACTTCCACGATGTCGGCACGAGTACCGACTGCACTGCGGGTGAGTTCGACGTCGCTCCAGTGAAGGGGAACTTCACGGTCCAGCAATAACGCCGTGTTAGCGCTGGCGCGACGGTGCGGCTACAACTAAGTCGTGCTGGCGCCGCTGCGGGAGGCGAGCGCTTCCGCGCCCTCCTCCCCGCAGCAATTGCTAGTTGATCTGAACGTAGTTCGTGTAGTAGGCGTTGTTGCCGTTGTTCTGCACCT
>DATAHM010000124.1:0-3897 GCA_036263215.1 Gemmatimonadaceae bacterium | reverse complement strand
CGTCGAGAACGCGGTCAAAAAGGTCAAGGCGACGCGCGTTTCGGTGGATTCACTCGGAGCGGTGTTCTCGCAGTTCTCGGATCAGTCCATCGTTCGTCGGGAGCTGTTCAGAATCGCATCGGCACTGAAAAGCATGGGCGTCACCGCGCTGATGACGGCGGAACGCACCGACGACTACGGTCCCGTGGCGCGCTTTGGAGTGGAGGAGTTCATCGCCGACAACGTGATGATTCTGCGTAACGCGCTGGACGACGAAAATCGCCGGCGGACGATCGAGATTCTGAAGTTCCGGGGAACCGATCACCAGAAGGGGGAATACCCATTCACGATCATTCCGAATGGCGGCATGATCGTGATTCCGTTGTCGGCGATCCAGCTGCGGCAAAAATCGTCGGATGTTCGGATCTCGTCGGGAAATGCGGAGCTCGACACGATGTGCGGAGGTGGATTCTTCCGTGATTCGGTGATCCTCGTTTCGGGCGCGACCGGCACTGGAAAGACTCTCACTGTCACGCAATTTCTCGAGGGCGGAGCGAGGAACGGTGAACGTTGCCTGCTGCTCGCGTTCGAGGAAAGCAGGGAGCAGCTATTCCGGAACGCAATTGGGTGGGGTGTCGACTTCGACAAGATGGAACGCGACGGAATGCTCCGCGTGATCTGCGATTACCCCGAGGTCGTCGGCCTCGAGGATTGGCTTGTCACCATTCAGTCCATCATCCGGGAGTTCAAGCCGAAACGCGTCGCCCTCGACAGTCTCTCCGCGCTCGAGCGGGTTGGAACGATCAAGGCGTTCCGCGAGTTCGTGATCGGGATGACATCCTTCATCAAGCACCAGGAGATCACCGGACTTTTTACATCAACCACCGCGAGTTTGATGGGTGGCAGCTCGATCACAGAGACCCATATCTCGACCCTCACCGACTCGATCATTCTACTGCGGTACGTCGAGATGTTCGGAGAGATGAAGCGCGGAATGACCGTGCTGAAGATGCGCGGCTCGATTCACGACAAGCGAATTCGCGAATTCACCATCGACGGGGACGGAATGCACCTCGGCCGGCCGTTCCGGAACATCACCGGAATACTTTCGGGTTCGCCGGTGCACATCTCGCCGGGAGACATCGAGCGCATCTGGAGCTCGCTCGATGCTGAAGAAGGACGGCCGCCGCGGCGAGGGAGCGCGGACGTCAACGCGGCTGAGAGGCGGCAGGGAGAGAGGAGGAGGCCGACTTAGTCTGGCATCTCGATACTCGAGACGCTTGAACAGCAACTGAACTGGCATCTCGATACTCAAGACGCTTGAACAGCAACTGAACGGGTGCGAGGTGTGAGCAAAACCGATGTGAGATACGGGTTTGGCACCCGAGGCCGTGGGACAGAGAGAAAAGGTTCTGCTCCAACCCGAGCAACGCTGCGCGGAAGTCGTGAACCCTTAACTGGTCACGCCGTTGCTCACACCTCGCACCCGTTCTGTTGCAGTTAAGAGACTTCAGCTATCGAGATGCCAGTTCAGTTGCCGCTATCGAGATGCCTTCTCCTTGGCGTACGTCCCAATAAGCTCGGCGCTTCCGAGGACATGGCCGTGCATCGCCTGCTCGAGCTGCGCTTTGGTGGGATTGCCGAGCGAGAGCTGAGCATCGAGCGCGTACAGCTTGAAGAAGTAGCGATGTCGACCGATTGGTGGACACGGCCCTCCATAAGTCTGTTTTCCCCAGTCGTTGCTTCCTTGCGCCGCGCCTTGCGGCAGCCCGCCCCTGGCTGCGTTCTCGGCCAGCTTGGAGAGACTCGACGGAATGTTGTACAGAACCCAGTGCACGTAGACCCGCTGCGGCTTGGCGGGGTCGGGTGCGTCGGGATCGTCGACGATCAGCGCGAAGGTGCGAGTTCCGTCTGGCGCGCCTGACCATTCGAGCGGGGGCGATGCGTCAGCTCCCTCGCAAGTGTATCTGGACGGAATGGATCCGCCAGGAGTGAACGCGGTGGACGTGAGCTTGAGTGCCATGGTAGTGAACGAAACGGACTCTTCTTGACCTGCAATCAGGGTGCCCCTGAGCCCGGCGTTGCCTCTGCCTTAACACGCTGATGGAGGTTGTCAGTCGGTCTGCTTAAAGTACGTCTCGCTCCACTTCACTACCTGATCGGAGAGGCTGCCGCATCCAGCGTCGTTCGGCGAGCCGTCGGCGGCGCGGGCTTCCGAGCGCGTGACGAGCGCGCGCAGTTCCGTTTCCAGTTCCGCCAGCGGAATGCCGTGACTTTTCTCGCTGCGCACGTGCTGACGAAGTGCTCTTCTTAGTGCTGCGAGGGATTGTAGAGTGCGGCCGGATGCCTGCTCGAGTGCCCGCTCCAGATCATCGGGCAATGGCCGCGGTTGTGTGGAATCTGATTCTGGCATGGCGCGTCCTTGGGTTTTTTGGCGTCGCCAGAATCGCCGGTGGGATTGGATACGCGCGTGCAGTTCAACTGCGATCTGGTGCTTTCCGCAAGTACGAAACACGCGTGCCGGTTTGCTAGTCTAGCCTATAGTACTCCATGATCGCCCATTTGACGATTTGCTCCATGAGGATGTTCGCGTTTGCCACCGCGAACTCGTCTCCTCCGGCCTGTCTTGCCTTGGCGTGATCTCTCGCACACGCCTTGATGCTGAGAATCATGTCCACGGGCCCAATGCCCGAGTTTCTCAAAAAATCCACACATGGGGTGAGGCATTGGTGGAGTTCGTTCATCGACGCGATGCTCGTGCTCACCGCAACCTGCAGCGCCACGCCGAAGTCTCGCGAGGCTTCACGCTGAATCGGAAATGGGTGGCTTTTGTCGACTGGCTGGATCACTCGCCCGGGCCCTATCTTGCGAGATGGCGTCGCCAGTAGCGCCGAATCTTGCGGATCTCCCGAGACAGAACGCAGGCTGGTGACGTAATTCCCGCGGTATCCTCGGTCATTCGGAACGTACCGGGGCACACTATTTATTGCAACCACGGCGCGGTTGCTGCGCTCACGCCAGACAACGCCCCCACCACCAATGAAGCTCAGCCCTCTCGCTGGAAAGCCTGCACCCGAATCGATCCTCGCCAACATCCCCCGGCTCGTCACCGCGTACTTTGCCCTCGAGCCGAACCCTGCAGTCCCGGAGCAGGCCGTCTCGTTCGGCACGTCGGGACATCGTGGAACCTCACTCGATTGTTCCTTCAACGAGGAGCACATCCTGGCGATTACCCAGGCCATCTGCATTCATCGCCGAGAGAACGGAATCGATGGCCCGCTCTTCCTTGGCATCGATACGCACGCTCTTTCCGAGCCGGCGCTGGCGTCGGCGCTCGAGGTGCTCGCGGCCAACGATGTAGAAGTAATGATAGATGACCGGGACGGATTCACTCCGACACCCGCGATCTCGCACGCCATTCTCACCTACAATCGGGGCCGCGCGACAGGACTTGCTGATGGAATCGTCATTACTCCATCGCACAATCCGCCGGAGGATGGCGGCTTCAAATACAATCCGCCAAGTGGCGGACCTGCTGACGCTGGAATCACCGGCTGGATCCAGAATCGAGCGAACGCCTTTCTCGCGGACGGTCTAAAACAAATTCGTCGCATTCCGTTCGAGCGTGCGAAACGGGCGTCGACCACGCATCGCCACGACTACCTGAAAAAATATGTCGCCGACCTCGGCGACGTCGTCGATTTCGATGTGATTCGCTCCGCGCGCCTGACCCTCGGCGTCGATCCACTTGGCGGGGCAGGGGTGCAATACTGGGACGCAATTGCAGACCGCTACAAGATTCCGCTGACGGTTGTTAGCGAAGTGGTTGATGCGACCTTTCGCTTCATGACAGTCGATTGGGACGGAAAGATCAGAATGGATTGTTCGTCGCCCTACGCAATGGAGCGACTCATTGCG
>DATAHM010000123.1:0-9356 GCA_036263215.1 Gemmatimonadaceae bacterium | reverse complement strand
ATCGCGAGCAGCTTCGTCTCGGCGATGTCCGGGGCGAATTTTCTGGCGATCGCCCACCGCGGCTCGCGCCCACCGACGACACCCAGCTCTTCCTGCAAGCGCAGTGAATCGACTTTGACGACGCCGCCATCGATGGCGAAGTTGAGCTCACTGCGCACCTTGTGCTCGAGATCGTAAGCCCACTTCTCGACTTCCTCGAGGCTGCCGCAACGCAAACGGTGCGGCGCGACTGGAACACCCCACTCGACCAGCGCATCCAGCAGTCCTGATTGCGTCTCGAATGGAAGGTCGTCGCCATCAGGCACTGCGACAGAATACCCGAAGAACCGGAGCGGGCGAGACGCCGTGATTGCGGGATCCAGTTGACGCAGGCTTCCAGCGGCAGCATTGCGCGGGTTGGCGAACACTGGATCACCCGCCCGTGCCCGAGCCTCGTTCATCTCTTCGAACCGGTCGAAGGGAAAGTAAACCTCGCCGCGGATCTCCATCCGTCCCCGCGGCGCACTCTCGTGCAGCCGCAACGGAACGTCGCGAACCGTCCGCAGGTTCACCGTGACGTCTTCGCCGATAATTCCGTTCCCGCGCGTTGCGCCCATGACGAAAACCTGATTCTCGTAGGTGAGGGCGACGGCGGTTCCGTCGATCTTGAGCTCCGCGGTATATCCCGACTTCTTTACGTCATCCCCAGCAATGCGCAGCAGACGCTCCTCCCAGGCGCGGAGCTCCTCATCGTTGAACGCGTTGCCGAGCGAAAGCATCGCTCGGATGTGTTCGTGCTTTGCGAGCTGACTCTGTGGCTCGGCACCGACCCGCAAGGTTGGGGAATCGGGAGTCAGGCACTCGGGGAAGCGACGCTCGATCTCCTGGAGCTCCCTGAATAGCCGATCGTACTGCGCATCCGAAATCGTCGGACGGTCGAGGATGTAGTACTCGTGGGACGCGCGCGTGAGCAGAGCGCGCAGCTCGGCGGCGCGGCTATGTTGTTGCTGGCTGGCTTCCGGCGGTGGCTGTTGGTCGCGGCGGGGATCCGGGGACGCCTCCTCCTGCTTCTTTGGCCTGCTTCTCGGCATCCTTTGGATCGTTTCCTTTGCTATCCGTGTGTTCGTTGAACTCGGTGCCGTCGAAGCGGATCACCTTGTTGCGCCCAGTCTCTTTCGCGACGTAGAGGGCGTCGTCCGCCGCCCTCACCAGTGCTTCCTGGTCCTTCACCCTCGGGTGGGGCGAGCCTGCAACGCCGCAGCTCATGGTGCGGCGCAGCGTCCCTCCCTCATATGCAAATGTATGATTCTCCACCTTCTCCCGCAGGCGCTCGGCGAAGGTCACAGCGGCGTCGAGCACCGTGCCCGGTAGAATCAGCAGGAACTCCTCACCGCCATACCGGCCGACGCGGTCAATCTCCCGCGCTTCGTCCTTGAGAATTCGCGCGAATTCCTTGAGCACCTCGTCTCCCACGAGATGGCCGTAGGTGTCGTTCACGCTCTTGAACTTGTCGATGTCGCACATCACGAGCGCGATCGGCTCATGAAGCCGGACCGAGTGGCTCCATACTTCCTTGAGCCTCTCCTCGAGCGAGCGTCTGTTTTCGATCCCCGTGAGTCCATCGGTCAGCGAGATCGTTCTCAGCTTCTCATTGGCCTGATTCAGCTCGGTCTGAAGCTGCTTGATGCGAAGCATCGACTTCACGTGCGCTTCCAGCTCCGCGAAGTTGATCGGCTTGGTTATGTAATCGTCAGCCCCGGCGTCCAGGCCCTCGACTTTGTTCTCCGTCGAGTCCAGGGCCGTCTGCATGATTACCGGAATGAACGGCAGACTCCTGTTCGCCTTCAAACGGCGCACGACTTCCATCCCGTCCATTTTCGGCATCATGACGTCGAGCAGGATAAGGTCTGGAATTACGCGCTGGACGATCTCGAGGGCCGTGAAGCCATCGTTCGCTCCGAACACCTCGTAGCCCCGCGCCTGCAGCCGCGCACGTAGTAGCTCGACGTTGTCCTCGTGATCGTCTACGACCAGGATCTTGTAGCGCGGCTTTTCGGCCTTAGGCTCCATTGTTCTTGCCGAGGAATCTCTGCACTTCGGCGACGACAGCTCGGGGCTCACATGGCTTGGCCAGATAGCCATCGCATCCGACCTCCATTGCTTTCTCTCGGTCAGACGCGAGCGCGTGAGCGGTGAGAGCGATGATGGGGATCTGCTTGGTGGAGGGATCGTGCTTCAATACCTGGGTCGCCTCCCAGCCGTCTATGATAGGGATGGAAATATCCATCAGGATCAGATCGGGCTTTTCTGACCGTGCTTTGGCGATGCCTTCCTCGCCATTCAATGCTTCGGTTACCTCGTAACCGAAGTGCTTCAGGATGGTGGAATAAACGATCCGATTGTCCTCGTTGTCTTCCACCAACAATACCATTTTACCTGAACTACTCATTCAGTATCCTCGCACGGCTATTGCTGGGTACGCCTTTAGGGCAAATTTCTTACCATCTCCTGAACAGTGCCTTTCATGTTTAATTCTTCCGACCCTTCCAGGACCGAGTCCACGATCCCGAAGGTCCCTGCCCCCGGCTCGGTTCCCCAGCCAAAAGACGATGGTTTGCCCCGCGAAATGGTCCCCGACTGGAACAATATCGGGCTCTTCACAGCGGGAATCGCGGTCGGCGCCATACTCGGAGCCGCGGTCGCCCTCCTGTTCGCGCCCGCCAGTGGAGAGGAGACGCGCCACAGTTTGCGCAACCGGGTGAGGCGGGATCGCGACGATTATGAGGATGTCTGGGGCGAGCTCGCCGAAGAACTGGAACGCGCCGCCGCCGAGACTGAAGCCGAGGTCGGCACTACGACCGAAGCCTGACGCGTCGCACCGGTCGCGCTGATTTCACTACCGGCGATTAGCCTTTGCGGAGCTCGGCGTCCGCCTCTGCCTTGTACTGCCGATCGTTGTAATCCCTGTTCGGCATCTTCATCACCGTCTCATACTCGGCGCGCGCCTTCGCCTTGTCCCCCGTATCCCGGTAAACACCGGCCAGATCGAGGTGATGAACGATCCTGTCGGGCTCGCTCGCTACCGATGCCTCCATATACCGCTTCGCTTCCGCCCAGCTCGCCGTATTGAAGATCTGACCACCGAGGAAATTCTTGGCGATTGCCCTCGTGAATCCATTGAGTCGCATTACCTCGGCGTTCCACATGCCCATCACGTGCAAACACCCGGCATGTTTGGGATCGATCTTCAGGCACTCGAGCGCCTGATTGCGAACATCTTTCGCGTACTTGATCCGGCCGCGAGGACTTTGCGCCAGCGCGGTCTTCCCGAGCGCACGCGCCAGGTTGAAATGGCCCTCGGCGTCGCCCGGATTTACCTCGACGGCGCGACGCGCGTACTGCTCGCCGGTCTTGAATTCAGCGTCTCTCTTGTCGTCGTTCCGTTCTGCCGATCCAAGGTCGACCGCCGACCGTGAGGCTTTCCACAACGCCTCGTAATTTTTCGGGTCGAGCTTGATCGCCTCTTCATAGTGTGCCAATGCCGCGGGAGCGTTCATTGCGACGTATTCTTTGTCGCCGAGCGCGATGTGGTCAGCCGCGGTCTGCGCGCCGGCAACCGACGCGGCGAGCAGCATTCCAATCGACAGATACCGGAGAGCACGCATTTGAGCTCCAATTGCCATAAGACGGGATGATGATGATTCGGACTCGAGGAAATACACCGGCCGGGGGTAAATGATCGTACCGCGTCTTATCGAGCGCAAACGGAACGGCGAGGCCCTGGAGCCTTCCGAGCTCCGCGAGCTGGTGCTCGAGCACGCCGCTGGCCGTGTGCCCGATTACCAGATGGCGGCGCTCCTGATGGCGATCTATTTCCGCGGGCTCGATCGCACCGAGATGAAAGCGCTGATGAACGCGATGCTGGATAGCGGGAAGCGCCTCGATCTGTCAGGGCTCAAATCTCCTCGCATCGACAAGCATTCGACTGGCGGCGTCGGCGATAAGGTTTCGCTCGTTCTCGCGCCGCTGATCGCGTCGCTCGGAATTGCCGTGCCCATGATGTCCGGCCGGGGTTTGGGTCATACTGGAGGAACGCTCGACAAGCTGGAGTCTATCCCCGGATTCAGAACATCTCTCACTCTTGCGGAGGCCGAGCGCCAAATCGCCGAAATTGGCTGTGCGATGATCGGTCAGACGAAGGAGATCGTCCCCGCGGATCGAAAGCTTTACGCGCTGCGCGATGCGACTGCCACCGTCGAAGTGATTCCTCTCATCGCCGCCAGCATCATGAGCAAGAAGATCGCGGAGTCGTTGAGCGGCCTCGTGCTCGACATCAAGCGTGGTCCAGGCTCTTTCCTCCCGGAGCTCGCCGACGAGATTCGCCTCGCTGAAGCAATGATCGACCTCGGCGCCGAGCACGGATGTCCAGTCGTGGCGCTGGTGACGGCGATGGACCGACCGCTGGGATATGCCTCTGGCAATGCTCTCGAGGTCGCGGAAGCCATCGATGTCCTCAACGGCGGCGGTCCACCGGATCTCATCGAGGTCACCTTTGCCCTCGGCGCGGAAATGCTGGTGTTATCGACCCTGGTCCCGACGCGCGAAGCGGCGCGGGCCATGATGGATGCAGCGATTCGATCCGGGAAAGCATTGTCGAAGTTTTCCGAGATCATTGGCGCCCAGGGCGGCGACCGACGTGTACTCGAGAATCCGGAGCGTCTGCCACAGGCCCCTCACCGCGCGGAATTCGCGGCGCAGCGGGATGGTGTAGTGCAGACTGTGGATCCACGAGCGATAGGGTACGGCGTGATCGAGCTTGGGGGCGGACGCCGAAACATGGAAGACAGGATCGATCCCTCAGTGGGCTTCGCCATCACGGCGAAACCCGGCGATCGGGTGCGTAAGGGCGAAGCTCTCGCCACAGTTTATGCGCGCAGTAAAGCCGACCTGGACGTAGGGCGAGCGGTTGTCGCTCAGGCTATAACGATTTCCGAGTCCGCGCCGGCATCGCTACCACTCGTGTCGCACCGCATTAACGCCGGCGGAGTAGAGACGCTGAGCTAGAACTCGCTTGCGCGTCGTCGTGAGGAGTCGCTTGGGAGAGCGGCGCGATCACAGAGAATTTCGCCAGCGGCTCCTTCGTGGACCACGGTCGCCGGCCATGAATCCGCGTAGCGGTCTGCCGCTTCGATGCGTCCCAGCGTCAGGCGTTTTGCCTCTCCGGTGACGATCATTGCTTTGGCTTTCGCCCGAGCGATTGTGTCGATGCCGACCGTGACCCCGTGACTTGGCACGTTCGCGAGACTACCGAATGTGGGGAAGGTCGACAGATTGTCGCGGCGTGTTTCCGGCGAGAGCTCCACAACCCGGGTCTTGCTATCGCGCGGGCTTCCCGGCGGATTGAACGCGACGTGTCCATCGCTGGCGCCCGATGCTAGAACGAAGAAGTCAATTCCACCTGCCGCATCGATTTTCGCGTCGTACGACGATGGGTCGTGTGGATCCGGAAACCAAATCGATTCCCGTCGAAGGTGCATCGCAGCGTTCAGCGCATGGTTCCAGGGTTCCAGAATCATTGCCTGCACGAAGTGGTGGCAGGACCACTCGTTCTGTGGCGCCGCGTACTCGAAGCTGGATCTCCCCGCGACGAGGTACTCGTCCATCATTACGAGTGTCAGGGAGCTCAAATCCTGCGGCTTCGCGGCCAATGATCGCGCGATCGCAGCGTAGAGCGGCTTGGGCGATCGACCTGTCGGGCAACCGAGAAGGTATCGTCTGCCCGACTGGCGCGCGCGTTCGACTTCCTCCAGTAGACGCGTCGCGAGATGCTCACCGATTGCATTAGGGGTCTCGAAAACCCGGAGCGGAGCTTTTGCCACGCAATCAGGGCGTCGGCCGAAGATACAGACATGCTGCGCCGACCAGCCCGTCCCAGCCGTCGAACGTTGATCCCTCGACGCGCGCGTCGCGATACTGCGGCGAAGCGTGCGTGAGATAAGCCTCACGCACACCGTCCAGTAATAGATCGTGCGCTGCCGCGATGCCGCCGCCAATCACGATCGCATCAGGGTCGAAAAGTGCCGCAAGAGACGCAGCGCCCAATCCAATCCAGCGGCCGCTCTCGGACAAAGCGTCCCGGGCGAGCGCGTCACCCTTTCGCGCGGTCTCGATGATCTCTTTTACGCTCCGACCCCCAACTCGCTCGGATAGCGCCGAAGAGTTCGCTTCCGCCTCCAGACAGCCGCGTGCTCCGCAGGTGCAAAGGCGGCCTCCGGGATTGACGATGACGTGACCTAGATCACCTGCGCATTCACCGGTGTAGCGCACCAGTCTTCCGTCTATGACTACTCCGCCGCCGATTCCCGTTCCGATGGTGAGCCCGAGCAGTCTGCGCACGCCCTTTCCGGCACCGTAGTGAAGCTCAGCGAGCGTGCTCGCATTCGAATCAACCTCCAGACGGCACTCGAATCCGAGTCTTTCCTGGAGCGAAGCCCTGAGCGGAAATTCACGCAAAGCGGGCAGGTTCGCGTTGTGAACCATCGCCGAATGATCGGGCGTGACGAAACCCGCGACGGATACTCCAATGCCTACGATCTCTCTCGCTGCGACATTCCGGGCGAGCATCGCCCTGAACGCAAGCGCGATTGAATCGACGAGCGACAGCGGTTCGCCGTGCAGACTCGTCGCGATCCGTTCCCGAACGACCACGCTTCCATCTTCGGCCACCACACCGATCTTGGTCGAAGTGCCGCCGATATCAATCGCGCCCGCAACAACCATCAGAGAGCGGCTGCGGCTAATTCCGGATTTTTCCAGAGATCGATCGGCCTGGCTATTCCCTTGGGTCGGAACGGCAACTCGATCTTTCTCCCCAGGCCGGCGGACGCGTAGGCGGCGTAGAGGACTTCCTGAACCACGCGGCCGGTCTCGCCGTCCGAGATCGGCGTCTCCTTGCCGCGCACACACCGCGCGAAGTGCCGCATCTCCTGCGGAAAGCCGTAATTCCAGTGTTCCTCGAACACCGGGTACGTCCAACCCTTCGTGGTTGCGGCTTTTTCTACGGCGTAACCGAATCCGACTTCCGAGTAAGTGGGAAGTGCATTGCCCATCAGCATGTCGGCGTAGGTCTGCCCCTTGTCGCCGAATACTTCGATGCTGTCGTCCATTCCGCCCGGTCGGTTCCAGCTGCTCTCCACCATCCCGATCGCGCCGTTCTCGAATTCGATGATGGTGATCGCTTCGTCGTCTCCTTCAGTGCGCTTGCGGTTTACTTGCGTCGACAGCTGCGAATAAACGCTCTTCACCTTTTGCTTGCCGAGGAACCACCAGCAGAATGCGATGCCATGGCAGCCGAGGTCCATCAGCGCTCCACCGCCGGATTGGTTGACGTCCCAGAACCAGTTCGAGTGCGGTCCCGAATGTTTTTCGCCCTGTTTGACCAGGTGAATCCTCCCAAATGCGCCTTCGTCGGCCATCTGCTTGGCCTTCACGTACTTCGGCGCGAAGAAAAGCTCCTCCGCGTATAGCAACAGCACGCCGGCTTTGCGGCAGGCCTCGATCATCGCGTCCGCTTCTTCGAGCGTAATGCACAGCGGTTTCTCGCACACGACGTGCTTTCCTGCTTTTGCCGCGTCCAGCGTGATCTGGGCGTGCAGCCGGTTCGGAGCAGTGATCGAGACGAGCTCTACGGAGGAGTCGCGGAGCATCTCGCGGTAATCCTCATAGAAGCGCGGAATGCCATGCCGCTGCGCGAATTCCCGTGCGTTCCCTTTGGTTGGCGATGCAACGGCGACGACCTCGGCTTCTTCCGGCATCGCGGCAACGGATGCTGCAATGCAGTCCGCCTGAAAGCGGGAGCCGACAATTCCGATTCTGACCTTTGACACTATGAGTTCCTTGTCAGCGTTCAGCGGCGGATGCGGACCATTGGGTAGGCGACCGTGTCCCCTTTGGCCGGCCTGAGCGTGGCGGTCCAGGCGTCAGGTGACGTCCGGACCCACGAGAAATGATTCGCGGCATGCTCGGTGGGAGCGAAATCGACGCGACCGGTATCGAGTCGAGTTGCAGCGTAGGCAGCATTGGTGCTGGTGTCGATGACTCGTCCCGCTCTGAACATGATGTTCGCCGAATCGTTCGCGCGTGTAAACGTAGAATCCTCGTATCCCCGCATTGCGATCGTCGAGTCGTCCAACACGCGATACGTTTCGTAGAAGTATCCGCCTTTGGGGATCTGCCCCCGCCAGCTGCCCTCCAGCCAGCGAAGCTTCGAGAAATCCTGGAGTGTGTAATCAGTGCGCGGTCTTTCGCACGACGTAAGCAGCAAAAAAGCAAAACCGATGGCTACGCGCATCGGAACTATGCCCAGGCTGGCTGATTTGGCTGCAATGGGACGCAGCCTACCCATTTGCCTGGTGTCATCACATAGCGCAGCGCCTTGGTCATGCCGATCTCCGAGGAGAAATACGCCTGCAACGCCAGGCCGCGCAGTAGATGGAAGTAATGCTCGTCGCCCGCCGCTTTTGCCTCGGCGTCTATCCGTCGCAGCCAGTCTTCCCGTTGGGCCTGGTTCAGTGAGCCGAAGTGATCGCCCACCGTGTTGCGAAATTCCTTCAAACCTTCCACGACTCGCTGCTGGTCTTTCGGCTCATAACAATCGGTGACCAGAAGGTTGATCGCCGCACCCGCTCCCGCCGCGCGCGCGCCGGGAGAATTCGGAGTGGTTGGCAGGAGGGTGTCCGCAATGTCTTCCAAGAGCGCCTGATCGTTGGCGCTGAGAAGTCGATCGTCGGCTTTTTTCTCATCGCGGGAGCAGGCAATCAGGAAGCCGTTCGTCGTGATCCACACCCCGCCCAGTAATACGCCCGTCGTCTTAACGGCATCCCGGCGATTCATCGCGCGCGGTGCGTCGCTCACAGGTTCTGCCTCGCCATTTCCTGAGCGGCGTGATCGACAGCGCGCGCGGTCAAGGTCATGTAGAGAATGGATGGACTCTGATTTCCGGTCGAAGTCATGCAAGCGCCATCGGTGACGAAGACGTTGGGAACAGCGTGCATCTGGTTCCACTTGTTGAGCATCGAGTTCTTCGGATCGACACCCATGCGCGCACCGCCCATCTCATGGATGTCGAGGCCTGGTGCCTGATGGTTGTCGTGCACCTCGATGTCGTGGCAGCCCGCTACTTCCAGCATCGCGCGCGCTTCGGTCATCCAGTCACGAATCATCCGCTCGGAGTTGTCGTCGTATCCAACGGAAGTGACGAGCAGCGGAATTCCCCACTGATCCTTCTTCGTCGGGTGAAGCGTGACCGTATTGGTTTCGCGCGGGATCGTCTCGCCCTGCATGTACATGTAGATGCCCCACGGACCCGGCTTCGTGAG
>DATAHM010000122.1:0-15767 GCA_036263215.1 Gemmatimonadaceae bacterium | reverse complement strand
GACTTCGGGGACAACGGTCGCTCGGGCGGAGCCCCTAACTACGTTCGCTCGCTCTGCTCGCTCACGGGTCTCCTTGGTCGCTCCCTTAAGTCCCCTGTGTCTCCACCCCCTCCGACTCCCTGTCTGGAATCCCAGCAGGGCTGGGCCGCCGCAGGCGGCCATCCCCGCGCACACCCACCACGGTCCCGTGAGTGCGCGCGCGGCCTTTCCCACACGCGATGCTGCGCGCCGCCGCGAGTGCGACTTCGGGTTCTTTGCCGCGGACCGCGGCGCCGCTTCGAATAGACCTCGGTGGGGAGGGCGGTGTGGGTGGACTCACAGGCGACGTCCAAGGGAGCGCCCGAGGAGACCCGTGAGCGAGCAGAGCGAGCGAACGTAGTTAGGGGCTCCGACAAAGCGACCGTCGTCGCCGAAGAGGACACTCACACCGCCCGACCCGCGCAAAGATTTTAAAGCTGCGGAGCTGCGGCCCGCAGCTAGAAACAGACCTTACGCAACCCGCTTGATCTGCGGCGAAGGATGCGGCGGGGTCGGAATCGGCCTCGGCACCTGCTCGGTCTCGACTGCCTCGGGCTCAACAGGAGCCGGATCCGGACTGGCGGTCTTGAGCTCCGACACAAGATCGAGCAATGCGTGACTGCCGTGAAAGAGCTGAGTGGACGCCATGCTCATTTGCTCGCATGCCGCGCTCTGCTCCTCGGTCGACGCGCTCACCTGCATCGCCGCTGTCGCGTGACTCTCCGCCGTTCGAGCTACCAGGCTCAGGTTCTCGGCCGCCGAATCCACTGCTCGCGCGTTCTCGGTTGCGGCGGCGGTCACGCTCGATGCTGCCGTACGCGTTCTTTCCGCAGCCGCGAGAATCGTCGACAGTGCGGCGTCGAGATCGTGGCTCAGTTTCTCGATCTCTCCGACCTGCGATACACCCTGTTCCATTGCCTTCGATGTCGCGGCCACGCGCATCGTCACGGCCTCGGTCATCTTCACGACGTCGTCGGCCGCTGCCTGGGTCTGGTCGGCGAGCTTCCTGACTTCACCCGCCACGACGCCGAATCCGCGGCCGGCTTCTCCCGCGCGCGCGGCTTCGATCGCCGCGTTGAGTGACAACAGATTGGTCTGCTCGGCGATTCGACCGACCGAGACCACGAACTTGTTGATATCGCTCGCCGTGGTGTTGAGCTCGCGCACCTGTGCCGCCGCCTGCTCCACGATAGTCCGCACGTCGAATAGGATCTTGAGGCCGCGATCGATCTCGACACGCTTGGCCTCTGCCTCCGCTTCGATTGCGCTCGCCAGGCCGTGCACTTCCTGGGCGCCACCGACCAGGTTGTCGCCGCGCGTCCTGATCCCGTCCAGTGCTTCGTTGACCTGCCTGATCTGCGCTACCTGTGACTCCGCGCCATGCGAGACTTCACCCACCGACTGAGCGACCTCTCCCGCCGAAGCCGAGATCTGCTTCGATGCCGAGGCAAGATCGCTGGCGGATTTGGCAACTTCGTCCGCGGTCGCGGCCGCACCGGATGCTATTCGAGACAGGGCGATCGTCGCGTGGTTCATCGCGTCGGCAAGTGTGCGGAACTCCCCGGGCATCTCGCCTTCGGTGCGCTGCTGCAGATCGCCGTGACTAAGCTGCACCGCGTGCCTGACGAGCAGTCGCAACGGACGTCCAACGGCGCTGCCAGTACGCATCACGATCATTATCGCGATGAGCGTTGCGACTATGATCACCGAAACGAGAATCCTCGAGCGTGTGACCGATTGCGCACGCAAACCATCCGACATCGACGCGAGCTGCTGCGCACGCGCGTGCTCGAGCCCGGTGAGCTGCTCGAGTAGAGATGGCACCAGACGTCGGGCGCGCTGGGCCTCGACGTGCGCTTCATCGAGACGTCCAAGATCGGTGAGGCGGTGGGAGAGCGCGAACGCCGACTCGACCCTTGCCAGAGTCGTATCGATGGAGACGGTTCGCGCGATCTGCTCCGCCAGCGCGTCAGGCCGCGAGCTGAAGCTGCGGTGCAGGCGGTGCGCTTCCCACCCAAGTCGCCGGAAGTCCGCATCAGACTTCGCGTCCTGGTCGCTGAGGTACGTATTCGCCGCCTGAACTTCCTGAGTGACGACGTTCGAGAAATCGGAGGCTTGTCGCGCGTCGAGCTGCGCTTCCGCCAGAGTCAACGTCACGTCGTCGGCCATGCGTCGCATCGAGACCCACCCAACGACGCCGGCGCTCAGCAAGAGGAGAATGAGGAACGAGAACCCGACGGTGAGAACCTGGCGGATCGTTTGAAAGCGGAATCGGCGTCTCATCTGGCCTCCGCCAGCTGCAGCAGGCCGTTGTGGACGCGCATCACGTGGAATCGCATACCCACGGGATCTCCGGTGTCCTCGAAGAGCGTTGGGCCCGTCAGTCCCACGTAGGCGGTTTCACGATTGAGCGAATGCAGGTAATTGCGAATGGCCTTGCGGTTAGGGCCGCTGGCGCGGAGTGCCTTGGCGATAAGCTTCGTTGCGTCGTATGCGAGTGCCGCATGAGCGTCCGGCACCGTGCCGAACTTTTTCTCGAAGGCCTCGACGAACGCCCGAGCCACTGGAGAGGGATCTTCGGGCGTGAACGACATGCCGATGTAAGTGCCCTCGGACATCGCGGTGTCGGCAGTGATCCCCTGCCACCCGTCGCCGCCGACGAAGATCGGATTGAAGCCCTGACGCTTTGCCTCCTGAAGAATCTTGAGACCCGACGGCACTCGCCCAGCGACGAAGACCACTTTGGGTCGACGAGTCTTGAGATACGTGATGTAGGGCTCGGCGGTCGGAAGGTCGGCGTTGATTGGGTCGAGACTCACCAGTTGCCCGCGAAATGATCGCCGGAACGAATCGGCGAGGCCGCGGCCGTAAGTGTTGTTTTCGTAGAGGACGGCGGCGCTCGCCGGTGCGCTGCGGGTTGCGAATCGTGAGGCGAAAGTCGCGAGCGCGATTCCATTGAGCGAATCGCTCGAGATGATTCGGAACACCCAGCTCGAGATGCCGCTCAGATCGGGGGATGTCGCGCTCGTTGCCACTGCCGGAAGAACGCCATCGTAGACGCGGGCCGCTGATAGCATGCCCGAGGAATTAACGTGTCCAATGACGGCTGACACTCTTCGATTCTTGACGAATTCGGCTGCGACCTTCGCAGCTACAGTTCCGTCACCCTGGTCGTCGCGGCTGATGATCTGAAAGGGATGTCCGTTGATGCCGCCGGCTCGATTGATCTCCTCAGCGGCGAGCTGCACGCCCTCGAGGTTCTGGAGTCCGTAACCCTCCTTCCACGGCCCTGCCACGCCAACTACGTATGGATCTCTGGATCCCGCGCACGCGACGACTGCCAGCAGTGCGAGAGACAATACGGCCTTGGACAACAGCTCCCCCTTCCCCCGATTCGGGGACTTCATGTCAATCGAAGGACGAGGCCAAAGCGCGAGCGGTCACGCGGCTGGCACCCAATCTGCCCCTATTGCGGCGGAACGAAGAGGATATCGACGATGAAAGTGTTGGTAACGGGTGGCACCGGCGTAATAGGGCAGGCGGCAGTGAGAGAAATTCTCGCGGCTGGGCACGAGGTGCGGCTACTGAGTCGGAACGCAGCAGAGGACGCGAAGCAATGGCCCGCGGCAGTGGAATCGTGGCCTGCGAGTATAAGCGAGCCGGAGGCTCTACGCGGCTGCGCGGACGGCTGCGACCTCGTACTGCACGTTGCCGGAATCATCGAGGAGTCAGGGTCCCTCACATTCGAGAGCGTGAACGTGGAAGGCACGCGCTCCATCGTTCGTGAGGCCGAGCGCTGCAAGGTTGGCCGGTTCATCTATGTCTCGTCTCTCGGCGCAGAGGCCGGCGAATCGCCGTATCACCGCTCGAAGCGGCGGGCCGAGGAGGTCGTGCGCGGCTTCGCGGGCGGCTGGATCATTTTGCGTCCCGGCAACGTCTATGGCCCCGGCGACGAAGTGATCTCGCTCCTCCTGACAATGGTTCGCACTCTGCCGGTCATACCCGTCATCGGTACTGGACAGGATGCTTTCCAACCGATCTGGATAGAGGACCTGTCGGCCGCGATCCTCCAATGTGTCTCACGTACGGATCTGCACGGGCGCGTGCTCGAGCTCGCGGGCGAAGAGAAGACGTCGCTCAACGATCTGTTGGACCGGCTGGGCGAGGTCACTGGGCGTACTCCAACGCGGATACCAATCCCGCCCTTTCTCGCCAGCGCCGGCGCCACGCTCGCTAGCCTGGTCGGCGCGAAACTTCCGATCAACGAAAATCAGCTGACGATGCTGAGTGAGGGCAACGTGATCAGGACGCCCGGTACGAACGCGCTCACAGCGGTGTTCCACATCACGCCAACTCCACTCGACAGCGGGCTTCGCAAACTCGCTGACATGCAGCCGGAGCAGACGCCAGACAAAGGTGTGGGCTCGCTCAAGCGCAAACGGTTTTGGGTGGACATTGGCGGAAGTGTGATGACACCCGAAGAACTATTCGAGCGTTTCAGGCTCCGCTTCGGCGATCTCACCCCGCTCCTCGATTTGCGCGCCGAGCCGGGTACGCCTGCCATTTTATCCAAGGGCAACACGCTAACGATGGCGCTGCCCATTCGCGGCAATGTGCAGGTTCGGGTCGAACAACTGACCGAAAATTCGGCGACTCTCGTAACCCTCATGGGTCATCCCCTTGCGGGCGCGATCCGGTTCCTGGCCGAGCGTCGCGGAGATCTCATTCGCTTCGAGGTTCAGGTGTACGACCGTCCCGCAAACCTCGCCGATTGGGTTGCGATGCGCACAGTTGGCGAAGGTCTGCAGGCGAGCGCGTGGGATGGGCTTGTGCAGGCAATGGTGGAGGAAGCTGGCGGCGTCGCGGCCGCGCCCGTCCAACACGAAGAGACCTACCTCGACGAGCAACAAACCGAGCGGGTAGAGCAATGGGTGAAGGACCTCGTGACGGAAAGCAAGCGTGCGGAGAACGCCACGACCCGGCCGGCGCCTACCCATGCGGGCACCCCAGCGCAAACCGAGGCGACTTTGTAAAACGCCGGGCGCGATGGAGCGTCATTTAAGGTGACACCATCCGGGAATTCCCGGAGCTGCACCTCATTCCTGTACCGCTCGTATCATGCGCCTCAGATCAATCATTCTCGCCATTGCGGTTACCGCCATGGCAAGCACTCTCTCAGCCCAGGAAGTTCTCGTCGAAGTCGTCGAGCTCTCCACCGGGAAACCAATCGTCGGCGCGAGCGTATCGCTCCTCGACGACCACGGCAACAATCTGCTCGGCAACTTCAGCGATCAGGGAGGCCACACCGTCCTGCCCGCCTCGAGGGCCGGCACGTACGTCGTGCGCGCCGACAAGGTCGGCTACGATACCTGGAACTCGGTAGTGCTCCATGTTGGCGGAGAACCCATTCACGTTCGGGTCGGAATGGCGCTCAGCCGAAATCCGTCGACGGTCGTGGCGCGGAGTGAGAGCTCGTGTCAGCTGCTCACTGGTCCCGGTACCGCCTCCGGCGATCTATGGGTCGAGATCAAGAAAGCGTTGACTGCAAGCGCGCTTACCGAAGCGCGCGGATTCGTTCCGCTCGACGTCGTTCTCTACGAGCGAACTCTCGATCGCAACCTGGGCGTGCTCTCGGAGCGCACCGAGCAGCGCTCGAGATTGAGCCGCCGTCCGTCCGTCGGCATTACCTGGGATCAGGTTGACTCGAGCCGCCAGAGTTCGGTGAGCGGCGGCGATGTTTACCGCGCGCCGGATGCGGCGACTCTCGTCTCGGATCAGTTCGTGAAAACGCACTGCTACAGCGCAATCCGCGGCTACGGACCGGAGACCGGGCTCGCAGGCCTCGAGTTCAAGCCAGCACGAATTGGCTCGCAGCCGGAGCTCACCGGTGTTCTATGGCTTGATCCGAAAACCAACACACTAAGGTCGCTGAACTTCGATTACGTGAATCTCCCAATTCCACTCCGCGTAGCGCGGACGAGTGGACGCGTCGAGTTTCAGGAGCTTCCGAGCGGTCAATGGATCGTGCCGCGGTGGTACATCAGGATGCCGCGCGTATCTCGAATAGTCAGCACCGATGTCAGATCGCCGGCGGTCGCACGCGACACCCTACTTGGCTACCAGGAAGTAGGCGGGGCGTCGAGGCCGGCGGGTACTGGTGCGCCCATCGATGCAGAAAGCGGAGCTTCGCAAAGCGGCAGCGCGTCGGCATCGAGCGAAGCAGCTCCAGCAGCGCAATCGCTGATCAGCGGAATCGTCTATGACAGCACAACTGAGCGCGGGCTCGGTGGCGTGCAGGTCTCGACTGGCGGCGGACGCTTCAGAACTACGACGACCGCCGGCGGCCACTACGAGCTGGCTGTCGACGGCGCGCTAAACGACACGATCACGTTCGATCATCCCCGTCTACGACTTTATCGCATCGCGGAGCGTCGCCAGCTGATCTCGTTACCGGCGGGTGCTCGCGGCGTAGCGAATCTCGTGGTGCCTTCGTATGGAACGATTCGGACGACTTTGTGCGGACGAAACGAGACGTCGACAGATGCGCAGGGAATCGTTACCGGGTACGTGCGAGACGCCGCCGGGAATCCGGTTCCGCACGCTCACGTCTGGGCGACGTGGCAGATCCTCTGGATAGAGCAGAACGGTAGACTCGTCTCCACCAACCAGCAGCGCACTGTCGAGACGGATACCGGCAGCGACGGCTCCTATCTCATGTGTGGCTTTACGAAAGATGCGCGGATCACGGCAAAGGTTGGAATTGCGGGTCGGAGCACCGTTCAGGAGAAGATCGCGCTTCCAGCAACGATGGTACTCGAGCACGACTTCGTTATCGGAGCGCGTTAGCCGTCCGCTAAATAGGTGCTGAATCATAAAACCAATGCGCGCCGTAGGGTGTCATACTGGTGTCCGCGTGATCCAAGGCAGTCCCGTAAAGGGCTGAGCTGGCCAGCGTGGGCGGGCGTGAGGAGGATCGCAGACCTTCTTGCGTTAACGACGTCCCCGTGGCGCTAATCACGGGGGCGTTTCTTTTTGTCCCCTATCTTCGCTTGCCATCATCTCGGTGACAGACCATGTCGACGACCACGGCTGACGCGAGAATGAGCACTGCGTCCTCTCCGTCGACGACGTCGATGCCGTAGGTGTCGGTCCACGAGAACCATTTTTTCGACACAGTGGCAACCACGCGATCTCCGCGCGTGAACGTGTACTCGTGGTCGAGGAAATCGCCGTTGGCCTCGAGGTCATTCG
This sequence comes from Gemmatimonadaceae bacterium, assembly GCA_036263215.1. Taxonomy (GTDB): domain Bacteria; phylum Gemmatimonadota; class Gemmatimonadetes; order Gemmatimonadales; family Gemmatimonadaceae; genus UBA4720. The sequence goes on along the minus strand of DATAHM010000122.1, from coordinate 8,498 downwards.
GGCCAGGAACATCGACGGTGAAGCGGTGGTGAATGAACGAAAAGAGCTCGCGCTTCACCTCGGCGAGCATCTGGTCGCCCCGCCACAGCTCGTACGTAGGACCCCAGTTGAAGATTTTCTGCTCGATGTACACGAGCTCGTTCCCCGACATGTCCTGAAACGACAGCTTGTCGCCAAAGCTCAGGGCTTTGCCGTCGACGAAAAAGCAATCCTTACCTTGCTCATCCTTGATGGTGAAGTCGTCGCCCCACGACAACAGCTTTTGCTTCATTACGTATCGCATCTATTGACGTACCTCGCGCTGGAGGACTCGAAAGTACTGCGTCCACGGACCGACTGGCTGAGTGTATTCCCTCGCCATGGTGCGGGTTATCTGCGCGAGGTGCGACACGTCGTGTACCACCCACGTCGCGAGTAGCTGGCGAAGAGTGACAGAGCCGAACTCTGGATGCTCTCCGGTGAGATCGAGATCGTGTTCCTTGAGATTCCATCCGCGCAACGTCGCGATGTTCTCCGCGCGCAAGTCGGCGAACTCCGCCAGTCGCTCTCGCACGGGCCTATCCGACTTCAATTCTGCGAATCGATCGAATGGGTCGAAGCGGCGATAGCTCCCCTGCTTAAGAATGATGCGCGCGCGCGGAATCCAATCGGTTCGCTCGCCATGAATCAAATGTCCGACGATCTCACTTGGGCTCCAGGCGTCCGGACCTTCACGCGCGGCGAGCCAACCTGCGGGTAAATCCTCAAGCAGCGCGGTCAACACCGCGGGTGTGCGCTCCAGAACGGGGATAGCATCCTGCAGCCGGAACTCCATCTTTGTCTCCTTGCGTGAACCGTCGAATCATACGCTGCCAAGCGCCCGCCAACTAACTTTCTCTCGGCGCAGCCGAAATCCGGGACGACGCTGGCCCGCACAAACCCTCAGGAGTATTGATGATCGCACGATCCGTCGCTGTTTCGCTTTTGCCAGCGGTGTTGCTTCTCGCTCCAGCGACTTCGAATGCCCAGGCGAAAGCCAACGCGCAAGCTTCTACCTCCGTTCCCGAGCGGGCGGTGCGCCGAGACATTCCGATGACGCGGATGATTCAGCGCGCGTTCGCGGCAGGCACCCGCGATTCGACAGGACGTCCCGGTCGGAACTACTGGCAGCTCTGGACGGATTACCGGATCAACGCGAGCCTCGACCCGTCAACCTCGGTCGTGACTGGCCGCGAGACGATCACCGTGCGCAACAACAGCGACTCTGCCATGCGCGGTGTCGTGCTGCGACTCGATCAGAACTTCTTCCGGCCGGATGTGCCACGCCAGGAGGTGGCGAGCGAGCTGACCGAGGGCATGCAGATCACGCGGTTCATTGCGAATGGAACGCCGGTTAACATCGCCGACACAATGGGTATGGCGATTCCGGGATCCAGGCGACGGACGGTTCCGATTGCCACTGAAATCAGAAATACATCGGCGCGGATTCCGCTCGCGACTCCGATCGCCGCGCACAGCAGCGGGACGCTGGAGATCGACTGGAATTTCCGGGTGCCGCGCGTTGACAACGGTCGTGGTACGCGAATGGGGCGCTGGGCCGACACACTGTACCAGGTGGCGCAATGGTATCCACGTGTAGCGGTCTTCGACGATCTGCGTCAGGGTGGCTGGGATACCGATCCGTATCTGGGACCGGCTGAGTTCTACAACAACTTTGGGCACTTCGACGTGAGCATTGAAGTGCCCGCGGGCTGGATCGTCGGATCGACGGGCGTACTTCAGAATCCGAACGAGGTGCTGACTCCGACAGCGCGGGAGCGGTTGTCGCACGTTCTGGAATCGGATTCCGTTCGCAGTATCGTATCGGCGTCGGAGCGTGGGCCGGGAAAATCCACGGCGACGGGGAACCGTCTCGTCTGGCATTTCGTCGCCGACACGGTTGGCGACGTCGCCTGGGCTACATCGAATCAGTTCGTGTGGGACGCCACTCGGGCGACGATTCCCGGCCGCGGTGCGGTGCCGATCAACATTCTCTACCTGCCTGGCCACGCACAGCAATACGCGCAAGCCGGGCCTGTAGCTCGCCACGCCCTCGAGTTCTACTCCAGGCTATGGATGCCGTACGCATTTCCGCAGCTCACAATGGTCGATGGTCCCGAGCTGGGAATGGAGTATCCGATGTTCATCATGTCGGCGGTGTTCGCCGCGGATCACGAGACTGGACATCAGTGGTGGCCGATGATGGTCGGGGTGAACGAAACGTGGTACGGGTTCATGGACGAAGGCTTCAACCAGTACATGAACATTCTGTCCGACGCCGACTACGCTCACCAGATTCCAAAACTCGACAGCCTGGGTCTGTCCTACGGGCGCATCAGCGGAAACGAGCTCGAGCCGCCGCTCATGTGGGATGAAAACTACGCGGGGCCCCTGTACTCGTTCGCGGCCTATGGCAAAGCGCCGATGATGCTCTCGTCGCTCGGCGGCGTCGTTGGTGATACCGCCGTGCAACGCGCGATGAGCGAATACGCAAAGGCGTGGCGATTCAAGCATCCATCGCCATGGGACTATGCGTTCTTTATGAACAACGCGTTGCACCGTGACCTTGGCTGGTTCTGGAATTACTGGCTGTTCACCACCGAGTCGGTTGATGGCTCGATTCAAAACGTCGCGACAAATGGACGGAGGACTACCGTGACGGTGCGCGAGAATGGGCAGATGCCATCGCCCGTGGTACTCAAGGTTGAATTCGCGCCGACAGGACCAGCGATTCGGCCGATGCCGAATGCGACGATGGTCGATGGGAACACCGCAATCGTCACCTACCCAGTTGACGTCTGGTTTGCGGGCAGCCGGACATTCAACGCGAATCTGGACTTCGGCGGACGCGCGATCACGCGCGTCACCTTCGATCCAGCAGGACGATTCCCAGACCGTGATCCGAGCGACAACGTCTGGCCTCGCACGTCCGCAGCGGTCAAGACCGGCGGGGGGAGATAACAGTGCTTCTCCATTTTCGCAGGACTGCGCAACTCGCGCTGATCGTCGTCGGTGCCGCATCCGCGGAGACATTCACTGGTGGCGGGTCGCTCGCCGCGCAGCAGACGACCCAGGTCACGGCCGCTGACTATGCGCACGCCGAGAGTTTTCTGAGAGCAAACGTTCTCCCATTGGTGTCGGGCATTGGCGTACAGCCGTCCTGGCTTGGTGGCGAACGGTTCTGGTATCGAAGCGCCAGACAGGGCGGCACCGATCTCGTGGTCGTCGATCCAACTCGCGCGTTGCGGAGCGTTTGCAACTCGGAGACCGAGCGGTGTGGCGCGGCGATCGATGCCAACGAGCTGCAGCGTGCGCGCGCTGAATTTGGCCAGCGGCCCACTCGCGCTGCACCGGAGATCATATCGCCCGATGGCAAGCGTGCGGCATTCATTCGCGCCAATAATCTATGGGTGCGCGATGTGGCCAGTGGCCGTGAGACGCAGCTCACCACCGACGGAGTGCAGGACTTCGGATACTCAACCGACAACGCGGGGTGGATCCGAAGTGATTCGCCGATCCTTCTCTGGTCACCGGACTCGAAAAAGATCGCGACATTTCAGCAGGACCAGCGCGGGGTCGGCGAGATGTATCTCGTCAACACCAAGGTCGGTCATCCGGAGCTGGAAGCCTGGAAATATCCGCTGCCTGGGGACAGCATCGTCACGACGATTCAACGCGTGATCATCGATGTCGACGCGCCGCGAGTGATTCGGCTGCAGATGCCGCCGGATCAACATCGCTCGACACTCTGCGATCACATCATCTGCAGGGGCGATGAGGGCTGGACGGATGTGCAGTGGTATCCGGATGCCTCGCACGTCGCCTTCGTCTCTACCTCCCGCGATCACAAGCACGAAGTGTTGAGGGTTGCCGATGCCGCGACGGGCGCGATTCGCGATGTTCTTCGCGAAGACGTCGCGACCCAGTTCGAATCGGGGAATGGAATGGTGAACTGGCGAGTACTGCCGGCCACCAATGAAGTGATCTGGTTCTCCGAACGCGATGACTGGGGGCAGCTGTATCTCTACGATCTCACCAGCGGACAACTGAAAAACAAGATCACGACGGGGCAGGGAAACGTCGCGCAGCTGCTGCGCGTCGACGCGCCAAACAGGACTCTGTACTTCACCGGCAATGCAAAGGACCCCACCCGGGATCCTTATTTCCGCCATTTCTACAAGATTCGGATGGACGGAAGCGGGCTGACGCTTCTCACCCCCGAGAACGCAGACCACGATGTGTCGCTGTCGCCGACCGGTCGCTACTTCGTGGACACGTATTCTCGGCCCGATGTCCCGCAGACGTCGGTTCTCCGTGACTTGAATGGAAAAGTGGTGCTGACCCTCGAAAAGGCGGATATCTCGCGTCTTCTGGCAACAGGGTGGAAGCCGCCGCAGCCGATCACCGTGAAAGCGCGCGACGGCAAGACCGATTTGTACGGCTTGCTCTACACGCCCACGCATCTCGATTCGACGCGGAAGTATCCGATTATCAACCACATCTACCCGGGCCCGCAGACGGGAAGCGTCGGAAGTCGGAGCTTCTCACCGGCGCGGGGCGATGCGCAGGCTCTGGCCGAGCTCGGGTTTGTCGTCGTCGAGATCGACGGTATGGGGACGCCCTGGCGCTCGAAATCGTTCCACGATGCGTACTACGGACGTATGGGCGACAATACCCTGCCGGATCAGGTCGCTGCAATGAAGGAGCTCGCGGCGCGCTATCGCTGGATCGATCTCGATCGCGCGGGGATCTATGGCCACTCGGGCGGAGGATTCGCCGCCGCGGACGCAATGTTCCGCTACCCGGATTTCTTCAAGGTGGGAATTTCGGAAGCCGGCAATCACGACCAGCGCGAATACGAGGACGACTGGGGCGAGCGGTATCAGGGATTGCTGACGGGTACGTTCGGCGCGAACGACAACTATGCGCCGGAAGCAAATCAATTGCTCGCAAAGAACCTCAAGGGAAAATTGCTGCTCGCGCACGGTACGATGGACAACAACGTGCCGCCGACCAACACGTTGCTCGTGGTCAATGCGCTCATTGCTGCAAACAAGGATTTCGATCTCATCCTGCTGCCGAATCGCACCCATGGCTTCGGAAACGAGCCGTACATGGTGCGAAGACGGTGGGATTATTTCGTCAAGAACCTGCTTGGAGCCGAGCCGCCGAAGGAGTACGAGCTAGGCAAATCGGCATCGCGGCGGTGAAAGCTTTGAAAAGCAACAGAACGGGTGCGGGCTCTGAGTGGCACAGATCGCAGTAATCAGTTCACGACGTCGGGACTCTATTAGCCGCCCTTCGTAGCGCCGGCAGTTGCTCTAACGCCAAGGAGGCAAGTCTGGGCGTCGTGAACTGACCAACTAACATCTAACTGACTTGGAGCTCTCGCCCGTTCTGTTGCTTTCGAATTTGCAGTTTCGCAATCAACGTGATGATCGATGCTAAAAAAACTTGCGCTCGTTTTGCTCTTTACCCCCACGATCGCCTTCGCCCAAGCGGACACCGCGAAAGCGCCAATCTTTACCCACGCTGACACCATCCGCGGCTCGAATACGCCGGAACGCGCTTGGTGGGACGCCGCGTTCTACGACTTGCACGTTCGCGTGCAGCCGAGCGACAGTAGTATCTCGGGTTACAACGCGATTACCTACCGCGTGATCAAGCCCGCGCGCGAGATGCAGATCGATCTTCAGGTTCCGCTCGTCGTCGACAGCATGGTTCAGGATGGCACGAGACTCATTGCCCGGCGCGACAGCAACGCGTTCTTTGTGAGACTGCTCGCGCCCCAGCCTGTAGGTTCGACAAAGAAGATATCCGTCTATTATCACGGAAAGCCCACCGTCGCCGTCCGCCCGCCGTGGGACGGCGGATTCGTCTGGGCGACCGACAGCCTCGGCCGGCGCTGGATCGTCACCGCCAACGAGGGATTGGGCGCCAGTGTCTGGTGGCCGAACAAGGACATCTACTCGGACGAGCCCGACAGCCAGAGAATCGCGATAACTGTTCCGGATTCTCTGATCGATGTGTCCAACGGACGCCTGCGCGGAACGCAACTCGAGTCGCAAGCTAGCGACGCGACCACCGCTTCCCCGAACACTTCCGCGCCCTCGACGACCTACGAATGGTTCGTCCGAAACCCAATCAACAATTACGACGTCGCGGTCAATGCCGGACACTACGCCCATTTCAGTGACACCTACGATGGGGAGCGCGGCAAGCTCACTCTGGATTTCTGGCCGCTCGATTATCACGTCGACACGGCTCGCGTCCAGTTTCAGGAAGTGAAGCCGATGCTACAGTGCTTCGAGAGCTGGTTCGGCCCATTTCCCTGGTACGAAGACGGATACAAGCTTGTCGAAACGCCGCACCTCGGGATGGAGCATCAGAGCGCGGTAGCCTATGGCAATCACTACAAGATGGGCTACCTCGGACGCGACCGATCGAGCACGGGGCATGGTTTGCTCTGGGATTTCATCATCATCCACGAGAGCGCGCACGAATGGTTCGGCAACAGCATCACCATGAAAGACGCCGCCGATATGTGGATTCACGAGAGCTTCGCCACCTACGCCGAAGGTCTATACACCGAGTGCACGCAGGGCAAAAAGGCGGGAGCGGAATACACGATCGGACAACGGAAGCTGATCAGAAATGACGAGCCAATCGTCGGGATTTACGGCGTCAACCACGAAGGCTCGGGCGACATGTACGACAAGGGCGCCAACATGCTGCACACGATTCGCCAGCTCGTCGACGACGACACCCGCTGGCGTGGCATCCTTCGCGGCCTCGGCAAGACTTTCTGGCACCAGACCGTCACGGGCAAACAGATCGAGAACTATATCAGCTCGAACTCAGGCATCGATCTGACCAAAGTATTCGATCAGTATCTTCGCACTACGAAAGTTCCCACGCTCGAGTACAGGCTGCACGGAAATCGGCTGTCGTATCGCTGGACGAACGTGGTGCCAAAGTTCGCGATGCCGGTGAAAGTCACGGTCGCGCCAGGGCGTCTTGGCTGGATCCGCCCTACCGAAAAGTGGAAGACCACAAGTGTGAAACTGAGCCAGCCTGAGGATTTTCGCGTTGACGAGAACTTTTACGTGAACGCGAAAGACGCCCTCAGGCCGGCTCCGGATTCCTCGGCTACCGGCCGTACAGGGCGGTGACGCTCGCTGTTGCGAGTTTGTTGGCGTTCAAATTGAAGCCGACGTACGCGGCCGTTGCATTGCCAGGCAGATCGAGTTTGTCGACCTTGAGCGCGAACACCGTGAACTTGTAATGATGCGGGCTGTCGCCCGGCGGAGGACACGGTCCGCCGTATCCGCGGGTACCAAAATCCGTCGTTCCCTGGGTGCTGCCACGAGGAGCATTCCGTCCATTGCCGGCGCCGGCCGCAAGCGACGTCGTTGTTGCCGGAATGTTGTACATCACCCAGTGCCACCATCCGCTCCCCGTCGGCGCGTCGGGGTCATACGCCGTCACGGCAAACGACTTCGTACCAGCAGGCGCGTGCGACCACTCGAGCGTCGGTGAAATGTTCTGGCCAGTGCAGCCCATTCCGTTGAAGACATGCGATATCGCGATGCGCCCCCTCGATGTGAGGTCGGGCGCGCGCAGCATGAATCTTCCGCCTCGGCGAGGAGCGGTGGCCGCTCGTGGTGGAGGCGAATTGCTTTGCGCCGTCGCGTCCGGCGCGGTCGCGGCTCCAATGGCCACTACCGCAAGCCCCGTACAGATACCCTTCGTCAAATTCATCACATAATCCTCCTCTGATTGCGAGACTTCGACTATCTCCAGACAGAAAGAATAATTCCAGCGAGCACGAAAGAGACAAGGTTGTAGGCGGAGTCGATCAGCCAGAGCTCTTTCGGCTTTCCCGAAAACACAGCCGTTGCATAGCTCGTCGACGCCGCGAACCCGAGCCAGCAGACGAATCCGAAAATTGCGCCGTGCGCGGCGTTGATCGGCATCACCGCGGCGAAGTGCATCATCAGCAAGCCCATCACCGCGGCAATGAGCAGCGAGGTAATGAACGCGGACAGGTATAGCACCGGCATGTTCGCTGCGGCGACCTCGGCCCTCATTTGCTCTTCGGTTTTGCCCTGCAGCTGGATCCACCGCCTGGAGAAGCCGATCGAGGAGTACCAAAGCCCGCCAAGCATGAAAATCACGATCGCGGCCACGAGAATTGCGAGGTAGTTCGCCGCATGGATGTGCATTGCACCCTCCGCTGCTGGTAGGTGGTGTTGCCGCGGAAGAATCTATCCCTGCCCGGCTACCTCTGCAGCGGCGAGGAGGAGACGTATTGCTGCTCGGGCCGCTGCACCGTCGCTGTCGGCGGACGGGTCGTAGGCGGACAGCGTGATTCCAGCAATCCGGAAATTCTGCGCGATGATCGACAGCGCACGCTCGACGTCGCCCACCGAGAGTCCGCCACCAACGGCGAAATGATTGGCTGCCGCTGTCCCGGCATC
>DATAHM010000121.1:0-3232 GCA_036263215.1 Gemmatimonadaceae bacterium | reverse complement strand
TTTCTCGCCACCTGGAACGACTTCATGTGGCCGTTGATCGTCCTTAGTGACGAAGCGCACTACACGCTGCCGGTGGCGCTTGCGAACCTTTCCGGCGAGCACGTGATGGACACCGAGCTGATGATGGCTGGGTCCGTTCTTACCGTCATACCCGTGCTTGCAGTATTCCTCTTCTTGCAGCGTTACTACATCCAGGGCGTTATGGCCGGGAGTGTCAAAGGGTGAGTGTGAAGTTGGCGTTGATTGCTGTGGTGTTGTCGAGCCGAGCGTTTGCGGCAGGGGCTCAGACGACGCCGGCGGCCGCAGGGCAAATAGCCGCCCCTACTATAGTATTGGATTCCTTCGACTCGGTGACTCAGTGGACGGCAACGCCCGCGGACGGCGTGGAGCTCTCTATCCACGCCGACTCGAGCGGGTTGCACGGTTCATCGATGCGGCTCGACTTCGACTTTCACGGACACGGCGGATATGCCGTCGCCCATCGTGCTCTGACGTTTGCTGTGCCGGCGAACTATGAATTCTCTTTTGCCATTCGCGGCGACGGGCCACCAAACAACCTGGAGTTCAAGCTCGTCGATTCTACGGGTGAGAATGTGTGGTGGTCGAACACTCCGAATTTTGTTTTTCCGAAGGACTGGAAAACAATCACCCGGAAGAAGCGACAGATCTCCTTCGCGTGGGGTCCGACCGCCGACAAGCAGTTGTCGCGATTCGCCGCGATCGAGATTGCAATCACTGCCGGCTCGGGCGGCAAAGGAAGTGTCTGGCTCGATGATCTCGCGGTTACACCGCTCGATCCCAATACGGCGTACAATCTCATTCCGCGCGTAAGCGCTTCGTCCCAGGCCGAAGGCTACGACGTCTCCCGTTTGCTCGACCCCAACCCCACAACAGCCTGGCGCAGCGCGCCAGCTCGCGTCGCGACGTCCGGCGGCAACGCTACTACCGTTCAGCAGGGTGACTCGATCGATATCGACTTCCTCAAACGACGCGAGTTCAGCGGTGTCGTGATCGATTGGGAGCCTGGGCGCCGCGCGGCCTCCTACGATGTGCGCGGCTCGGTCGACGGCCAAACCTGGCAAACGCTTCACACCGTGAATCGCAGCGCACTGCCCGCGACAGGCAGCGCAAATACAAGCAATAGTTCGCGACCGCTTCGCGACTATCTATATCTTCCGGAAAGCGACGATCGGTATCTGCGAATCGTGCTGAAATCCGCCGAGAGCCGAAGCGGCTACGGTATTCGGGACATCAGCATCAAACCACTGGATTGGGCAGCCAGCGAAAACGATTTCGTGATGGCCGTCGCGAAGGACGCGCCGCGAGGAAGCTATCCCCGCGCGTTCCTCAATGAGCAGTCATACTGGACCGTCGTCGGCGTCGATCGCGACAGCGCGGAGGCACTCGTCAATCAGGATGGACTGGTCGAAGTCGGCCGCGGACAATTCTCAATCGAGCCATTTCTGTACGTCGACGGCAAACTGGTTACGTGGAGCGACGCAAAGACTTCTGTCGCTGGCGATCCCGAATCGCTGCCGCTTCCGCGCGTGAATTGGACCACCGGCGATGTCGATCTCTCCATAACTCCATTTGCGGCCGGACCCGTCGACTCCTCGGTGCTGTACGTGCGGTATCGTGTGAGCAACAACTCGCGAAAGTACAAGAAGCTCACGCTCTACCTGGCGGCGCGACCGTTTCAAGTCAATCCGCCGTGGCAATTCCTCAATCTGGCGGGCGGCGTCGCCCGCATTGACACGATACTTCCACAAGGCTCGGCGGTTCGCTTCACCGGCAACAAGTTCGTCCGCGCTTTGGCCTCGCCGAGTGGGTTTGCCGCGGTAAAGTTCGACGACGGGAATATCGTGGACTGGCTGCGCAATGGCCGCCTCCCTTCGGGTACGACAGCGATCGATTCAACCGGATTGGCGTCGGCAGCATTTGCGTATCAACTGGAGCTCGGCCCACACGCGACCTCGACGCCGATCGATATCGCAGTGCCGCTCCACGGCGGTGATCTTCGGATGACACAGTTATTTCCATCGAGCACCACGAGCCGTGTGACTGCGACTGCACCCGTGGGAACCGCTCCGAATTCACCCGTTGCCGACGGCGCAATCACCACTCTATTGCCGGGACAGGGCGAGCGTGGCGTCTCGGCGCAGCTCGAGAGAGTCCAGGCCGACTGGCGGGAAAAACTTGGACGCGTGAGCATCACACTTCCGGCATCGGCGTCGAGATACACCCAGACAATGCGGACCCAGCTCGCCGACATCCTCATCAATCGGGACGGGCCCGCAATCCAGCCTGGCTCGCGGAGCTATTCGCGCTCCTGGATTCGTGACGGATCTCTGACATCGACCGCTTTACTCAGGCTTGGCCACCCGGCCGACGTCAAGGACTTCATTGACTGGTATGCGCAGTACCAGTACGACAATGGCAAGGTCCCGTGCTGCGTCGACGATCACGGCGCCACGCCTGTTCCGGAGAACGACAGTCACGGCGAGTTTATTTACCTGGTGGCCGAGTATTACCGCCATACGGGCGACAAGGCCGAGCTGGAAAAGATGTGGCCGCACGTAGCGAAGGCGGTGGCATACATGGATTCGCTGCGCCATGAAAGGATGACGTCGCAGTACACCGTCGGTGCTAACCGCCCGTTCTACGGCCTGCTGCCGCAATCGATATCGCACGAAGGTTACAGCGCGAAGCCGATGCATTCGTACTGGGATGATTTCTTTGCGCTGCGTGGCTTCAAGGACGCGGCATTCATCGCCAAAGAGCTCGACAAGCCGGAAGCGCAGATCTTCGCCGAGCTGCGAAACAGCTTCCGCGCCAATCTTTTCGAGTCGATCAGACAGGTAGTCGTCAACAGACGCATCGACTACATCCCGGGCTCAGTCGAGTTAGCGGATTTCGATCCGACCTCGACGACCATTGCGGTCTCTCCTGGTGGAGAAGCCGGACGATTGCCGGGCCCGCTCCTGATGCGAACCTTCGACAAATATTTCCTGGACGCTCGCCTGAGAGCATCGGGCGCCAAACCGTGGGATGCTTATACGCCTTACGAGCTGCGCACGGTTGGGACTTTCGTGCAGCTCGGTCAGCGGGCGAAGGCTCACGAGCTTCTCGACTTCTTCTTCCTCGGCCAACGCCCCGCTGAGTGGCATCAATGGGCGGAGGTGGTGTACCGCGATCCGACGACGCCAAAGTTCATTGGCGACATGCCCCACAC
>DATAHM010000120.1:0-5695 GCA_036263215.1 Gemmatimonadaceae bacterium | reverse complement strand
ACGATTACCTGATCGTTGCGTCGGGATCGCGTCACGCGTACTTCGGCCACAACGATTGGGAGCCGTATGCGCCGGGACTGAAGGCTGTTGAGGATGCATCTGAGATCAGACGTCGATTTCTGCTCGCGTTCGAGAACGCAGAGAAGTCGATGGACCCGGCGCTGCAGCAGGAGTGCATGACGTTCGTAATCGTTGGCGGAGGCCCGACGGGCGTGGAGCTCGCGGGAGCGATGCCATTCATCGCCAAACGAGCGCTCGCTCCGGATTTCCGCAGGATCGATACACGTAAGACCCGGGTGATACTGGTGGAAGCTGGTCCGAGAATTCTCCCGACCTTCCCCGAGAATCTCGCGGCCCGCGCGGAGCGGGATCTCACACACCTCGGCGTCGAAGTGCGTCTCAATTCCTTCGTGACGAAGGTCGAGGCGGACGGCGTTTGGATCGGCGAGGAGAAGATCAAGGCGCGCACCGCGTTCTGGGCGGCTGGGAATGTCGCATCACCGCTGGGCAAATCTCTGGGCGGGCCGATCGATCGCGTCGGGCGAATCGAAGTGAATCGCGACCTGTCGGTGCCCGGGCATCCGGAGATTTTCGTCGTCGGGGATCTCGCCTATCTGGTTCAGGACGGCCGCATGATTCCTGGCGTCGGGCCGGCGGCCATTCAGGAAGGCGCTTTCGCGGGGAAGAACATTTTCCGGGAAATAACGCACCGCCCGCGCAAGGACTTTCACTACTGGAACAAGGGCGACCTCGCGGTGATCGGACGGTCGCGCGCCATCGCCGATTTCGGGTGGATCAGATTCGCGGGGCGCCCGGCGTGGTTCCTGTGGTTGTTCGTTCACATCATGTACCTGGTCGGGTTTCGAAACCGGCTCAGCGTGCTGCTACAGTGGGGATACTCCTATTTCACTTACGGCGTGGGCGCACGGCTTATCACCGATGTCGAGCGGTACAAGCCGTAGCTCGCACAATCTGTTGGTGCCACGCGAAGATTGGTGCTAATGTTGTCGAGTTTCTCAATCGCGAGGCTGTCAATGGGCGCTGATGCTGAAGTGATTGGTGGGGCGGATCCCGTCGGCGCGAAGCCGGGGTTGTGGGAAGATTTCGTGGACATCTTCTATGCGCCGTCTTCGGTATTCGCTCGGCGATCAGATGGCAAATTCGGTTTGGCGCTGTTCATTCTGATCGCGACTGGTACGGTCCTGTTCTTTATCACGAAGAATGCGACGCAGCCGATCATTGATGCGGAGTTTACGCGGCGGAGCACCGACATGCTCGCGAAGAATCCGAATCTGACCGCGGAGCAGCTCGCGTCCGGGCGTAACGTGATGGAAACCCTGGGGCCCCTATTCTTTGCGTTGGGCCTGACACTAAGCGTGCTCGGCACCGGTGTAGTGCTCTGGCTGGTTGGGAAGCTGTTCGATGCGAAGGAATCTGTCGCGGGCGCGATGATGATCGCGACGTACGCCGAAGTCCCGCGAATCGTGCAGGTGCTAACCAACGCCGCTCAGGGTTTGTTCATGGCTCCTGAGAAGTTGAACTCGATAAACAGCGTTGGGTTCAATCTCGCGCGCTTCATGAATCCGGATACGGCGTCGGCGGTCGCGATCGCTGTCGCCAGCCGTGTGGATCTGTTCACGTTCTGGGTGACGGTTCTGCTCGCGATCGGCCTGCACGTTGTTGGCAAAGTCTCGAAGCAGCAAGCGGCGATTGCGGCGGCCATTGTCTGGGTCATTGGCGCACTGCCGGCGGTATTCGGCGCGTTGCGAGGCAGCTGAGCGGATTCCGCCAGTGGGCGAATACGGCGCTGGCCAGGCCGCCGCACCGTATTCGCTCACATATAGCCTACGCTGTCTGTGCGAACTCGTTCGATTCAGCGGTGGTCGGATCGATTGTCCTTCTTACTTCGAGGACACGGTCTGCCGGAAATCCTCCGCGTTGCGCGTGCTCCCGAATGATATCGGCGTTCGGCGCAATGTATACGCACGTGATCTTGTCGCCCGTTACGTAACTTTGTACCCACTGGATGCTCGGGCCGAGCTCCTGCAGAACGTTGCACGATTTCTGTGAGATTGCCTGGAGGTCGGCCGGTGAGAGCGAACCGGCATTAGGGATCTCGCGCTCGATGATGTACTTCGGCATTTGGATCTCCGTTCGAGGAAGGGTTAATGGTTGAGGGCGGCGCAGCACCAGTCTATGTCGATTTCGCCGGTTGAGCTAGTTTGGCCGGCACGCGAGTACCTGCCCGGCTACGTTCAGGCCCTCGAACAGGGCTGGTCGCCCGATAATCTGCGACCGGAAGCCGCGGAAGAACAGCTCGCCCGGATCCACCGCGACCCAGAGCTGTTCATTGCGCAGCAGGTCGATCGGGAGGGGCTTGGTCCGCCGATCACTCTGCCGGGTGGCGCCGTCGTGCCGAGGCTGCCCGCATTCTCTATGTGGATGTGGGACGGGGAGTTTTGCGGGTCGATCGGCTTGCGCTGGCAGCGCGGAACCGCGGAACTTCCTCCGTATTGTCTTGGGCACATTGGTTATTCCGTAGTGCCGTGGAAGCGGAATCGCGGGTACGCGACGCGCGCGCTGCAATTGCTTCTGCCGCTTGCGAGAGCCGTCGGGCTTCCGTACGTCGAGCTCACTACCGATGCGGATAACGTCGCGTCACGACGCGTGATCGAAACGAACGGCGGGTCGGTGGTCGAGACATTTTCCAAGCCGCCGGAATACGGCGGCGCCGAAAGTCTGCGTTTTCGAATCGATCTCACCGCGTGACGCTGCTCTGCCAAGCTCGTCGTCAGAGGAGCCAACTGCCGACATCCGTCGGCGCTCTGGTTGCTGCAACTACTTTTGCCCGGTCTTCGACACATGCGAAATAGCCTTCTCATTCTCGCCGCTGCGGCAATGCCGTTGGCGGCAGCGGCCGGCCAATCGGTCAGCACACCACACAATGTGATCTCCATCCAGCCGATCGATGCCGTATTCACCGCGTACTCCGCTGAATATGAGCATCAAGTTGCTGCTGCCTCCACAATCGGCGTCGGCGGAACGTTCTTCAACGCGGGCGATGGCACCGACAAGGTCACTTACAAATCCGCCGACCTCAAGCTGCGCTACTACCCCAACGGCATTGCGCTAATGGGCTTCTCCTTCGGCGGATCGGCTGGCTACTCGAGCATCAGCGGCACCGACGCCTTTGACGGCAGCCACGTCTCGGTGAGCGGGCCAAGTCTCGGCGTGCTTCTCGAGTATCAGTGGCTGATGGGCGTCCAGCGGAACGTCTCGGTCGCGCTTGGGGCCGGTGCCAAGGCAGTGTTCGTCAAGGACACCGAATTCACCAGTGACAACTTCGTTACGCGTTATCCGACGGTGCGGATTTCGATCGGCTACGCTTTCTAATTGAATTCACATCGAATCAGGGTGATGCAACGCATCACCCTGATTTCGTTTTCAGGCCGATACGCTGGGTACCGTGGCTTTTCTGCCGTCGTCCAGATTGAAACCCAGCATGATAGTTCCCAGCACCAGCAGCGCCGAAGTGAAAAGTGGAACGGTTTTGCCGAAGTGGTCGTACGAAAATCCTGCCCAGAGCGGGATGAGCACGCGCGACAATCCGCCGAAGGTTTGTTGCACTCCCATATAGAGTCCGCGTTCTCTGTTCGAGATGACGCGCGACAACATGGACGTGACGCACGGAAACGTGAACGCGGTGCCGAGTGGAATGAGAGCCACGGCGATGGCGAGACTGATGAAGCCGCTCGCCAACGGTAGCGTCGCCAATCCGGTGGCGAGAAGCGCGAGTCCGATGCGCGAAAGGTGAGCCTCACCGTACCGATCGACCATTTTGCCGAGTACTCCCGCGCGCGTGACCACCGAGATAGCGCCGACGTAAGTGTAGAAAATCCAGATCCTGTCCTTTCCGATACCGAATCTGTCGGCCAGGAATAGCGCAAGAATCGCCATCAACCCCGAAAACGCTCCCATGGCGATCGCATAGATCCAGATGAGACGGGGCGCTGGCTCATTCGGATGCGTGATGACGCGTGCGATAACGGTGCGTGGCGCGCGCGGCTTGGTATCGCGTGCGGCGCTCACATCATGAGACTCGCGCAGGTAGCGCCAGGCGAAGAAGATGTTGACGACGCAAAGCGCGGCGGCCGCGAGCCCGGGGCCGCTGCTTCCGAGTTTGAGTGCAACACCTCCTATTGCGGGGCCGATTGCCACGCCGACGTTGGTTGCGGCAGACAACCAACCAAGTGCCTTCGCGCGACTCTCAGGCTCCACGGAATCCGCAACGTACGCCTGGATCACGCCAACGGTTCCGCCACCCGCGCCCTGAACGAGGCGTGAGAGCAACAAGAGCCAGATCGAATTGGCAAATGCAAACACGACATATGCAATGCACGAAGCCGTCAACCCGACGAGTAGTGCGGGACGTCTTCCGTAGCGGTCGGAGAATCTGCCCCAGAGCGGCGCGCTGAGCAGCTGGGCTGCCGTAAATGCGCTCATCAGGATCGCGACGATGAGTGCGCCGCCGCCCATCTCTCGCGCATAGAAAGGCATCAGTGGGATGATCATCAGCAATCCCACCATGTCGACGAAGTTCGTGATGATCAGCACGAACAGCTTGCCGCTCGCCGCCTTCGACACGCGACCCGTCATCGCGGATGCTCGATCCCGAAGAGGCGACGCCATTAGTCCTCGACCTTTCCGAGCGCGGCCGGAGGCACCGCTCTGCCCACGACGCCGGCCAGCGCGATGATCGTGAGGGCGTAAGGAATCATCTCGATGAACTGCGAGGGAATCGCGTGCGCACCCTGGAGCTGGATCTGCAAAGTCTCAGCGGCAGCGAACAGCAGGCACGCGAGCGCCGCGCGAATCGGGCTCCATCTTCCAAAAATGACGGCGGAAATCGCAATGAACCCACGCCCCGCCGTCATCTGATCGGTGAACTGGTGCTGATCGAGCGCCAGATAGACACCGCCGAGTCCTGCAAGAATCCCCGAAATCGCGACCGCGATGTAGCGCACACGCGCAACGCTCACTCCCACGCTTTCCGCAGCTTCGGGGTGTTCGCCCACTGCACGGACGCGCAACCCAAAAGGCGTCCTGTAAATGAGGAACGCAACCGCGGGTGCGATTACGAGACCCAGCCACAGGAGCGGATTGTCGAATCCTCCAGCCCTGATGTTTCCTCCAAACCCCGCGACCCTCGGCGAATTCGACGAGCTTGCGAAGAACAGCTTGAGAAAAAATCGCGTCACGCCAATTGCCAGCAGATTGATCGCGACGCCGACCACGACTTGGTCGGCGCGGTATCGAATCGTGGTGATCGCGTGGATGATCGAAAAAATCAGCCCCGCAAACATCCCGCTCAAAACGCCGATCCACGGGCTTCCGGAGTAATAAGTGCCCAGCACCGCGCCGAACGCGCCGCTCAGCATGAAGCCTTCGAGTGTGAGACTCACAATCCCCGACCGCTCGGCGACAACGCCACCACTTGCCGCGAAGAGATAGGGAATGGCGATGCGGATCATCTGCGCAAGGAAGGTCCAGAAAGTCACGCGTCGCTCCGGCGACGAGCGCTGCGCAGGACGCGCCGCACTTCGGGAACGGCAGTCGCGACGGCGATGATCACGACTCCCTGCAGCACATCCATCATCTGCTTCGGCACGAACGCGTGAATTGCCAAGCCGCCCTG
>DATAHM010000119.1:0-1729 GCA_036263215.1 Gemmatimonadaceae bacterium | reverse complement strand
TCCAGCCCGATTCTCGACGAAGCGCAGGTAGCGGCGGACATTGCTCGCGTGCGCCAGTTGTACGACAACATTCTCCGCGAGCGTTATGATCGCGTCGAGCCAAGACTGGCCGACCTCGATCAGCTCCAGACTATCGCGGCTGGCTATCCGGATCGTGCGACTTTTTTATCGGCGCTCGCCCTCGAGCCTCCACAGGCCACCCAGGACCTGGCGGGTGGGAGCCGTGAAGAGGAGGACTGCCTCGTACTGAGCACCGCGCACTCCGCGAAAGGAAAAGAATGGGATGCGGTTTTCGTGATTTGGGCAGTCGACGGTTGGTTCCCATCCGCCCGTTGCCTCAACAACGATGAGGAGACCGAGGAAGAACGCCGCTTGATGTACGTTGCCCTTACACGGGCCCGTAATCACCTGAGCGTTACCTATCCGTTGAACGCCTACTCCTCACGGCGCGGCTCGGATTATTCCCTCGATCAGCTTTGTCGGTTCATCGACCGCGGAGTTCGCGATAACATGGAGCGTGTCGCACTCACCAGTGACTCCACCGACAAACAGGACATTCGCGAAGAGAAGAAGCCGTTGCTCGACCTGCGCGCGCTTCTTCGTTCGCGGTTCTAGATACCCGTGCTACGGTGACGGCGCGCTCGGCGCAGGCGCTGAAGCGAGCCAATCAGTAAGCGCGCGAAATGGCGCCTTTGGGGCCGCTCTGGCAAGGGAGATTATTCGTCCGATGGTTCGCCTAAGGTTGCGGCCCTCTCTGTCGTAAATCCGATCAAAGATGTCGAGGTCGCTCGCGTAAACTCGTCTTGCAAGCAGCGAAGCGTTATCGAGCGGCACGCGCTGGGCGAACCTTGGGTTGATCGTCTTGAGCGACGGTGCAATCTCGGTGACTAGCGCGGTACGCGCGCGCATATAGATCGTGTCCCGAACCGCAATTCGCGCCTGCTTGCTCTCGGGATGTGCCGCATAGGCGGAATCGAGTGATTTGATGAGCCGGGCCCAGAATCGGGCGAGGATTTTGTCGTCCTCCCATTCCGCGTCTACCCTCGCCGCCGCCGCGGGTTGACCGCGCGATCGAAAGAACGCAGCCGCCCCGCGCGCGCCAACGAACATCGCGAACGACTCATTGAAGGGTGCCTGTCCGGCCGCGTAGAATGTGTTGTGGGTGAGCTCGTGGATCACGGTGTTGGCTAGCGAGATCGAGTCGCCTTTCAGCGTGGTGTTGAGCAAAGGGTCGTTGAAGAATCCAAGTGTGCTGAACGCATCAGACGGGCGGACGTATACGTCGAACCCGTCGGCGGCGAGATTCTTCGCATCTCGGCGCGCCGCATCGAAATCGAAGTAACCCTTGTACGGCACTCGGCCCACTATCGGGAACCACCACGTATATGGTTTGAGGGTGTCCCGGTATGCCGCAGAAACCAGCAGCACTAGAGTGTCGTGGTCTAGGCGCGAATATGTCGTGAAACTGTCTTTGGCGCGCAGCTTGATGCTGTCTTTTGCGTATTCGCGAGCCGCCAGGACTACTTTTAGCTTTGCCTTGACCTCGCTCGGCGTCCGCGGATCGCGGACCAATTCCGAGATGGGCTCCCGACGGCTCAAAATCTTTGCTTCTTCCCACGCTCCCCGACTCAAATAACAGGCAGTCGGAGTAGAGAGGAGAGCGAGCACGCCGAGTGCAACCGCTATCGCCAGGAAACCGCGGCGCATTATCTTACCAAGTGTCCTTCGT
>DATAHM010000118.1:0-5791 GCA_036263215.1 Gemmatimonadaceae bacterium | reverse complement strand
CGCCGACATCCACTGCATACTCGCGAAAGTCCGGCAGCTTCAAGTCCTTGAGCAGCAATCCGCCGTTGGCGTGCGGATTCGCTCCCATGCGGCGCGTCCCCGTCGGCGCCAGATCGGCGAGCTCCCGCCGAAGTGTTCCGCGGTCGTCGAACAACTCCTCGGGACGGTAGCTGCGCATCCACTCTTCCAAAAGCGCGAGGTTTTTCGGCTTGCTGACATCGGCGATCGGAACCTGGTGCGAGCGAAAGGTGCCTTCGACCTTCTTCCCATCGACGACCTTGGGCCCCGTCCAACCCTTTGGCGTGTTCAGGACGATCATCGGCCAGCGCGGACGCGAGGTGAAGCCATTATCACGCGCGTTGCGCTGGATTTCGCGAATTTCGCCGACAATCTCGTCGAGCGTCGCCGCCATCAATTCATGCATGGTTGCTGGATCGTCGCCCTCCACGAAGTATGGTTCGTACCCATAACCACGCATGAGCTCAGCGAGCTCGGCCTTTGGAATCCGGGCGAGCACCGTCGGTCCGGCGATCTTGTAGCCGTTCAGATGCAGAATCGGCAGCACCGCACCGTCGTGTACCGGGTTAAGGAACTTGTTCGAGTGCCAGCTCGTGGCGAGCGCGCCCGTCTCTGCTTCGCCATCGCCAATCACGCAGCAGACGAAGAGGTCGGGATTGTCAAAGGCCGCGCCGTACGCGTGCAGCAGCGAGTAGCCGAGCTCTCCGCCTTCGTTGATCGATCCAGGAGTCTCTGGTGAGACGTGACTCGGTATTCCGCCAGGAAATGAGAATTGCTTGAACAGCTTTTGGAGACCGTCAGAGTCGCGAGTGATATGAGGGTAGATCTCGGTATACGTGCCTTCGAGATAAGTGTTCGCGACGAGGCCGGGCCCGCCGTGGCCGGGGCCGGTGATAAAGATCGCGTTCAGGCCGTCGCGCTTGATCACCCGGTTCATGTGCGCGTAAATGAAGTTGAGACCCGGCGTCGTTCCCCAGTGGCCGAGCAGTCGCGGCTTGACGTCGTCCGCGGCGAGCGGTCTTCTCAGGAGCGGATTGTCGAGCAAATAGATCTGTCCGACCGAGAGATAATTCGCCGCTCGCCAGAAAGCGTTTATGCGCTCCAGCTCTGAGTCGGATAACACTCGACTGCCCGCTCGTTCTTTCTCGGCCGCACGCTCAGGCGGTGCCGGAATTGTGGTCATGATTGCCCCTCAAGCTGCGATCGTCAGGCTGACACTGTCTCCTGAAGGTAACTCGCTTCCAACGCACTCATCGCGGCTTCGCGCACAGCGTCGACGAGCCCCCGCATGTGATCCGGGTGGTCGCTCGCCGAGAAGGGATTCATAACTGTCGCGCGGAGCACAGTCAGGCCTTCACTCTTCAACACGTCATCTGATGCGAGGTCTTTGTCAACTGACGTCAACAACGGTCTCAACGCTCCATCATAACCTGGGGAAGAAAGTCTGGTCCGGGTGATAATGTACGGCGGCGACCCATCTTGATTCGGGCTCAACCTCCTGTGAATGCTTTCGTTCAACTCGTTGATCGCGCTGACGGTCGTCAGCGATGGATGATCGATGAAGAAGCAAACGACGTTGATATCGGGTTCGGGGAGCCGAACTACAGTGAATGGACTGAAATCCGTCTCACCGAGTAGAGAATGGAGTGAGCGCGCGGCCCGCATCGTCGCAGCGATCAGAGTGCCGTGTCCGTCACTCGTGAGCGGAAGCGTCCGGTGACTTAGCCACACCGCGGCCGCTGCCGCTCCCGGCTTGGAGCCTTCAAAGATGAATCGGCCCAGTACGGATTGGTTGTCGGCTTCGGGGTCTGCAAGCGCGAGGTAGGGTGGATCGGTTGCAACCAGCTCGCGGCCCCGCGTGTCCTTGAGCAGAAATGCTCCCGCTGGGTAGGGCACATACCCCAGCTTATGCGGATCGATGCTTACGGAATCAGCGTTTTCGAGAGCGGAGATCGAGCGCACCCACCTCTCCGTTGGCCAGTCACTGCCTCCGCAAAGGTTCTGAATCTCGTTTACTGAGTGACGAGTGCCGTTTGGTGCGCGCGTCAGCGAAGCGGCGTATCCGCCGTAACAGGCGTCGCAATGCAAGTGGAATGTCACGCCCAGCTCCCACTCCGCGCGCGCTCTCACCTCCAGAATGCCCTGCAGGTCGTCTACGGCGCCTTCCTCAGTAGTGCCGCAAGTAGTCACGCACGCCATGATCGGCACGCGTCGCGCCGTCAGCAACTGGATTTCTTCCCATAGCGCATCCGGGTCCATACGGCAGTTGGCGTCGACAGGAACTGACAAGAGTTGATTGGTGCCGAGACCGAGTGCAGCGACGATTTTCGCCCACGAGTAGTGACCGGTGCCGCTGCCGAGTACCACGCCCGCGGCTAACTGATCGCCGAACTCGGCGGTCAGCTGGCGGCTGTAGTCCTGATAACCGAGTGTCGCCAGCGCATGCGATTTGAGAGTCGTTTCGATCACCGGGCTCGGCGCAGCGAGCCAGAGTTTCCGCCAAAGGTCGAGAGAGCACGCTGGACGAATATTCAAGAGCTGCCAGAGATCTAGATCCATCAGCGACGCACGGGTGTCGTCTGGCAAAACGACGGATATGTCGATCCCAAGGTCTCGAGCCGCCAGACGAGCGGCAACGGGATGGTAGAACACGTTACGCGCAATCCAGAGTGCCTCGAAGTTGGCGATAGTTCCACCCGATGTGAGATGTCCCCATGAACGCGACGGATCATAGCCGATCATTTGAGCGAGTTGGCCCGTCACTTCCGCTTCGAGGAGCGTGGTGACCGGCCCCACTTCGCTCGAGACGTTGTTGGGGTTGTACAGCATTGCCGCGAAGTACGCTGCCTGGCTCGCCAATGTCTGCTCGGACAGCATATGGCCATTGTATCGACCGTGAAAAAAGGGAACGCTGTCGCGCAGTCTCTCCAGAAGGACGGCAAAATGAGCTCTTAGCCGGGCGCGCTGCGCGACAGCCGCTCCGCTACGCGCATGTCCAGCCGGCAGAGGCGACGCATCCCCGGGATGGAAGCGGCGGCGCCAATCCACGTGTGAGGCGAAAGCCTCATCCAGCAGCTCCTTGAGAAGTTCCTCGTTTTCGGCTCTTGGCCCAAGGAACAAGGACTGAATTGATCTTGAAATAAATGCCAAAGCGGCTCAACTCGTTCGAGATACCTGAACATGCTACAGAGTCGTCGCGCGAACGATCAGAGATTTGCCCACGCCTGGTAAGGGATTCCCGCAGACTGGTTTGCCGCTCGCGTTCTCGAGATGCGGATGTAAGCCTACCTGGCCTGTCGTCCGCTTAGGTCACCCGTCACGGCCTCGCGTGCAACAGTCGGGGTAGCTTGTTTCGGAGCAGGAAGCAGGTCGAGACCGAGATACTCTCTGGCGTGATTCAGGGCATCGTCGATGTTGCCGAAGACGTTGTCGTCGCCGATGTCCTTGAGCGTATCGGAGTTCACCAGCGCGAACATCGGCTGCGCATGAACGTCGGACAAAACCAGAAGCGTCCCGTCCTTCCGCGAGCGCTTCGCCAGATCCCGAAGCGCGTGCAAGCCGGTCGAGTCAATGATGGGCACGTCGCGGAGGCGAATGATCAGCACCTTAGGCTTGCCTCTGACCAAGGTCAGGGCGTTCTTGAATTCTTCCGCAGCACCGAAAAAGAACGGTCCGCTAACCTCGAACACCTCCACTGCTTTCGGTACGCTGCGGTCGCGCACAGCGTTCGGGTCATTACTGTCATCCCATCCCTCGTCGGCGAGCTCGCGCGTGACCATGCTGACGTTTGTCACTTCTGCCATCCGATGCATGAACAGGAAAGCGGCCAGCACCATTCCGACTTCGATCGCCACGGTCAGATCGACCAGTACCGTGAGCAGGAAAGTGGCGAGGAGAACAATGACGTCGCTCTTCGGCGCAGTCAGCTCGCTGCGAAATGTCCGCCATTCACTCATATGGTAGGACACAACAACGAGGATTGCGGCCAGGGTGGCCATGGGGATCAGCGCCGCCCAGCGCCCGAACACGACCGTGATCAACAGTAACGTCAGGGCGTGCACCATGCCCGCGACTGGCGTTCGTCCGCCGTTCTTGACGTTCGTCGCTGTGCGGGCAATTGCACCGGTCGCCGGAATCCCACCAAACAACGGTGTGACGATGTTAGCTACACCTTGCGCAATCAGCTCCATGTTGGATCGGTGGCGGCCACCGATCATGCCATCCGCGACAACGGCGGAAAGCAGAGACTCCACAGCGCCCAGCAAAGCAATCGTGAACGCGGGAGCGATCAGCATCGTGAGCTGAGCGAAGGTGACGTGCGGAAGTACGGGGTGTGGCAGAGAGGCGGTGATGGCGCCAAACCTCGTTCCAATGGTATCGATGGGTATGTGTGTCAGGCGCACGGCCACCGTAGTCGCCACCAGTGCTACAAACGGCCCGGGTATGCGACGATTGATGCGCGGCCAAAGCACCATGATTGCCAGGGCGGAAGCCGAGACAACCACTGTTCGGAGATCAGCGGATCCCAGGTGCGCGCCAAGTACCCGCCACTTGGCCACGAATTCGGCAGGAACGGTTTCGATCCGGAGACCCAGGAGGTCCTTTATCTCGCTCGAGAAAATTATGACCGCGATGCCGCTGGTGAATCCCACGATTACGGGGTGCGGAATGAATTTGATCGCCGCTCCAAGTCGCGCGACGCCGAAAATGATCAGGATAACTCCCGCCATAAGCGTCGCCACCGTGAGCCCGTCTACTCCATACTTCTGCACGATCCCGTACACGATGACCACGAATGCACCCGTGGGACCGCCGATCTGTACGCGTGAGCCACCGAGCGCGGAAATCAGAAAACCCGCAACTATCGCGGTGTAAAGCCCCCGATCGGGCGTGACGCCGCTCGCAATTGCGAAGGCGATTGCCAGCGGCAGTGCCACGATGCCGACGATGACGCCCGCGACGAGATCGGACGCAAACTGCGAGCGATTGTATGTCTTGAGAGTTGTGAGCGACTTCGGAACTAACATCCGAACCCGGTCGTTCGATCCGTGCGGCCCGATCTCATTTCCTGCGCGCGATTAGTGTGCGGTCCAGGTGTGATTGCTCCGAACGTCGTTTGATGCCGAGCAGCATTCCGCGCTCCATGATCAGATGAGCGGGCTCGAAGACAAAGATACGGAACGGCGCGCCAAGAAGTCCGGCCAGTGTTGGAGTGCTCTCACCCCGCGTCCTGATTATCAAAGGAAGAGACAAGTGCCAGTTATCCCTCGCGTTTCAGCCGCTCGCGCCGCGCAAGCTCGCGTTCGCTGGGCGGATCGACCAAACCGTCGGCAGTGTTCACCGCACCATCTCGCTCGTAGTGACCGATGATCACACCCACCGGTGTAACACGCGATCTAATCAGCTTGAATGAATGCGGCGCGGAACCGTCGACCCACAGCCTTTTCCCCTTTCCAAGGACTACCGGCGCCATAAAAGTGCTGATCGCATCCACCATGTCATTCGCAAGCAAGGCGTGCACGAGCTCGGTGCTGCCCTGGGTCAGAAGCGGCGGGCCGTCTTCCTTCTTGATTCGATTCACGTCGGAGATGTCGCGAAGTAGCACCGTATTTTCCCAACTCGTGTCGACGCTTCCCGAACGCGAAACAACGTACTTCCTTGCCAGCCTGAACGCCTTGGCGATGGCACCCGCGGGCGCGTCCTCTTTATAGTAGGGCCAGTACGCGGCAAAAATCTCGTAGGTCTTGCGGCCGAGTAGGAGGTCGAACTTATC
>DATAHM010000117.1:0-12473 GCA_036263215.1 Gemmatimonadaceae bacterium | reverse complement strand
AACTTCTTGTGGATCTCCACGCTGTAGTCGTTCATCAGCTGCGTCGTGTCGTCCAGCTTGATTCGCACTGACTCGAGCGTCGCCAGCTCTGTCGCCGTGGTCTGCGCGCGCTCCTCGGCGGCGGTTCGTGCATGTGGTGCTAAATCAGGCTGTGCTGCAGGCGACGCCGTGTCCGGTACATGGATGCGTGGTCCACCTTGCCTGAGTGTCGAAAGGTCCCGTCGCGCCGTCGATGATGCTGATTGCGCTTGAGCTGCTTTCGGGGCGAGGAACCGGATGGCCTTGCAATACAGACTGCCCAACCCAATGTCCCAGGGCGCGTTCGGCTTCTCCGCCATGACCGCCTTGCTCATTTTCACTTTTTCCTTGCGAAGCACTGCGAACCCGTCCTGAAACTGCCGGCGAGCCTGCTCGTGCTCTCGGCGAGCGCGATCTTCCGCCGCCTGCATCTCGCACACGGTCATCTCGCGGTCGCTCTTGTACGCATCCTCGTTCGTTTTTTGAAACTGGTTTCCGACGCCGCGAACCCGGATGAGGGTCGTGTCGAAGTAGAGACGCTGCAGCTGGTCCGGATTGAGCGTCGGAACATCCTGCATGTTGCCGTTGTAGAGCATGAGCTCGAGATCAGTCATGCCCTTGCTCATGCTCATGTTCCCCCGATCGGCGTAGATGGTACGGCGGCGGGTCGGATCGGACATGTCGTAAATCGTTACTTCGCGCATGAGATTCGTCGCTTCGTCGAGGTGTCCAGCGCGGAGGTAAAACTTCCCCGGGCTTACCTCGTTGATCACTTGCTCACGCAAGCCGAAAGTCGGTTTCTTCTGCGCGATGTCGCGCTGCAGCGTTGCCAGCTTGTGGTTCGATCTCGGCAGCACCTGGTCGTTGAACCCGACCATCACGAGCGTAATTCCGAACGCCGCCCATAGCACGGGCTTGAGGACCGACACGAGACTGACCCCGCTCGCTTTGAGCGCGGTGATTTCATTTTCGGCCGCAAGGCGGCTGAACGCATACAGAGTCGCCACGAGGACTGCCATCGGAAGGGTCAGGGCGACCGTCAGCGGGATGGACAGTCCGAAGAATTCCGCGATTACGAGGGTGGGCAGGCCTTTGCCAACCAGCTCGCCAAAATGCTTGCCGATGTACTGCAACAGCAGTATCGAAGTGAGGGCTGTGAGCGCAAAAGTTAGCGGACCCAGATGTTCCTTAAGAACGTAGCGGTGGAGTATCTTCACAGAGTGAAATATACCGTGCGCTCGCGGGTAAGCGACACGCAGACAACGAGTTCCGCGCATCCGACTGAGCAGCGCGGATGGTTTCTGACGCTCACTTTCACTGTCGTGTTGATGCTTGCGGGCATCAGCTCGACAGCGCACGCGCAAGACCCGCGCGACACCACTCGCGTGAACCCGCCTGCTCAGCCGGTCTCGCCACCAACCGGGACGCCGGGCACTCCGGGCATTCGGCTCCGCCTTGGCCGCGACACCTTGCCGCTCACTTTGCCATCCATTCTCGCGATCGGCGACCGCGAATCATTCCGTCAGGCACAGGCACAGATCGAAGCCGCGCGCGCCACGGCGTTCCAGCAGAACATGAGGACCATTCTCGAAGCTGTCTGGGGCCAGGTAGCCACCAGCAATTTTGCAACTTCGGTCGCGAGTCCTTCGTACCCCGGCGATTTACCACCCAAGCCGAAGCCGCCGGTCCCGAACAAAGTTCCCATTTTCGGCGAGTACGCCGATCTCGGACTTCAACTCGACGGGCGCCTGGAGTTCAGAGCCGAGAAAAACCAGAGCGCACTTTGCTCATCACCGTTCTTCTTCGATCCGAGCGCAAACTGTCGCAGTGCTTTCGAGCCGCTCGTCGATTTCCAGTTTGCCGCGAAATCCGGAGGCACGGTAGCCGACCGGGTGCACGTCAATCTCGACTACGACACCCAGCGGGAATTCGACGCGTCGAACAACATCTCTGTCTATTACGAGGGTAAGGGCAACGATCTGATTCAGCGCCTCGAAATCGGTAACGTCACCTTTCAGCCGCCCGCTTCGCGCTACATCACGGCGGGAATTCCAAGCGGCAATTACGGAATTCAGGGCGTGATGAAGCTCGGCTCCATGCGCCTCAAAACAATTTTCGCGCAACAGAAAGGCAATATCGTCCGCGATCGCGTCTTCACGGTCGGTGACCGCACCCTTCAGGCAATCGATCGCAAGATCGAGGACTACCAGTTCGAGCCGCGTCGTTTTTTCTTCACCATCGATCCGCGGCTTTTCGGCAATGCTTATCCGAACGTCGATATCCTGGACACTCGCAGGATGGCCGCGCTGTCGGCCTCGTTGCCAGATACTCTGCGCCCGACCAAGATTTTTCTGTACCGTCTGTTGATCGGCGGTCAGCCTCCCAATCCCAGTGGCCCGCAATTCCGGCTGCTCGGTGATCCGCGCTCGAGACGTGGACAGGTCTACGAGTATCTCCGTGAGGGCGTCGATTACTACGCCGACCCCTCACTCTTGTGGATTGCTCTCGTGCGTCCTCTGTCGCTCAACAATGAGCGTCTGGTCATCGCCTATCGCGTCCGAATCAACGGCCGTGACACTACTTATACCTCCACTGGAGGCACGCCCGACCTGACCTTCACACCGGCGCATGAGCAGTTCGCCAACCTTATCTGGGATCCTGATGTGCAGCCTGGTCAGCCGGCGTTCGATCGGGAGATCAGAAGTGTCTACCGGATCGGCGGCTCCGATGTCCGGCGACAGAGCGTCACGCTCAAGGTCGTTACGGGAAGCAGCGAAGATCAGGAGAAACCGGTTGCGGGTGGTGCTGACACCTACCTCAAGCTTTTCGGGCTCGCGCAAGCCACCAACAGCTCGACGTTCGATCTGGAAAACCGCCTCTGGCCTCGTCCAAGCGATCCCAACTTCGAGTTGAGCCTCGGCGCACCTGGAGCGCGAACGATTCGCGATCAGTTTCTCGTCTTCCCGTCCGCGAAGCCCTTCGCCTCTACCGGACTCGCTAAAGGCGGAAATCCGGCAAACGACACTATCTATACGACCCCACCCGAGTACGTGCGATCGTCTCAGCGCCCCGAGGCCGTTTACCACATCCGCGTACGCTACCAGGCTGAGGGCAGCGGTGATGCGGGCGCACTGATGCTGGGCACTGTGCAGGTTCGCCCAAACTCCGAGCGGCTGCTCGTCGACGGAATTCCTTTGACGCGCGGGACCGACTACTCGGTCGATTACGATCTCGGACGCGTGTCGTTCAATCGGCCCGACACTTTGTTTCCGCGACCTCGGCAGGTCACGGTGCAGTACGAGGAGAATCCGGTTTTCGAGGAGACTCCAACATCCATCTTCGGTGCGACTGCGGAGCTGCCGCTCGACAACGGTGAGATAAACTTTACGGCGATCTCACAGAGTCAGCGTACGAATTTCACGCGGCCGCCGCTCGGGTTCGAGCCAAGCGCGTCGCTCGTCGCGGGAATGAGCGCGCTATTCAGCTTCGATGCCGCACCGCTCACCACACTCGTCTCCAAACTCCCGTTCGGTTCCACGTCGGCCCCATCGCGGATCGGCTTTTCCGCCGAGATCGCCGCGAGTCGACCCGAAACCAATGCGTCGCAGCAGGCATATCTCGAGTCCTTCGAAGGAGAGGGCGGACTCGCGATCGCGCTCTCGGATCCGCAATGGTATTTCAGCAGCCAACCCGCTCTGGGTACGAGACTCTCGACCCTTTTTGGAAAAGGGCTTTTCGACCTTGCGCGCGCGGCAACGCTTGCCTGGCAGACGAACGGCGTCGACGCAAACCATAAAGTGCTGCGGTACAGAATCGACCAGATCGATACACTGGTCTCCCAGGCCGGTGCTGGAATCGCGGGACCAGAGCAGCTGCTGTGGCTCACGCTTTATCCATTGTCCATCGGCGGTCAGGTCGATGCAGCGGGAACGGGTTTCCGCTGGACGATTGGGAATACTCTAACAGGTAGGCGGTGGCGATCCATCAGAACCGCGCTCGGCGCAAGCGGCACTGACATATCGCACGCGGAGAATCTGGAGTTCTGGGCGCAGATTCCGATCGCAGACGTTTCGAAGAACCCGACTCTCGTTTTCGATTTCGGAGACATATCGGAGAATTCGGTAACCTTTGGGCCAGACACCCTTTTCGTCACTGCCGGCGCGACGCCTGGCTCGCTCGACACCACGTATCGCGGGAGACGTATTCAGGGGCTCGATACACTAAACAGCGAGCGCGATCCATTCTCGCGCGCGTTCAACGCGGGCATCAACGACACCGGACTCGCCGGCGACGTCGTCGACACACTCATCGTAGTCTACGACACGCTGCCAGGCGTGCGAAAAATAGACACCGTCTACTCCGCGAGGACCTGCAGAGGCGGTTTCGGCGTTCTCCAGCTCATTGGTGACACCCGGACCAATTGCACCGTTAGCAACAATCGTCTCGATGACGAAGACATCGATGCTGACAATGTTCTGAACCTGACTACCGCTGAAAGGAGCCAGGAGCAGTGGCGCCGATACGTGGTGAATCTCGCAGACCGCCAGAAATGGACTCGCATCGGGAAGTGCGGCGAGCCGCCGCAGTTGGCGGGCCAGCCGCGGCTGCCGAGGGACAACGTTTGCTGGGTCCTCTTCAGAGTCCCGTTCAACGCGCCCGACGACTCGCTCGGGAATCCGCTGCTGCGGCGTGCCCGCGCATTGCGCATCACCATGATCTCTGGCGACGCGTTGGGTGATTCCGAGTTCAGCACCGTTCCACTGGCGAGGCTAAGGTTGACGGGCGCGCCATGGCTCAAGGTGGGCGATCGCACCCTCCGCGGCATCGCCGGGACCCAGGCGACTTTTGGCACTGTGCAATCGGGCGTGATCGGGACCCAGGACGTAAACCCGCGCAACGGCGGTGTCTCCTACGTCTCGCCACCCGGCGTTACCGACGCACCGACGAGCAAGACTGTCGCTTACCAGCCGGGCCGCGTCCAGGTCAATGAACGATCGTTGCGCTTGCTCGCCACTGATCTCGCGCCCTTGGATCGCGCCGAGGCGTATTACCGGTTTCCTGAGGGCGAAAAGAATTTCATGAGCTATAAGGAGCTCAGGGTTTGGGCTCGCGGAGTAAACAGCGGCTGGGGCCCAAATGGAGAGCTCGAGTTCTACATCAAGATCGCCCGCGACGACAACAATTTCTACATGTATCGGACGACGCTGAATTTCGGCGTTGGCCAGCCCGCGTGGCTGCCGGAGATCAAGGTCGACTTCAGCAGACTCTTTACGTTGAGGGCTCAAATCCAGAACGCTTACCTCCAGGGCAAGCAGCGCAACACCTGCAGTGGCGTCGATTCGATCCTGATCGCGAATACGCCGCTGCCCGCCGGCATCCCGGCTTCCGCTCGCTATGCCGCCTGCGCCGATGGCTACATCGTCTACACAATTGATCCGGGGTCCAGCCCGCCGAACCTCGCTGCCGTGCAGGAGCTGGCGGTCGGCATGGTCCGCCTTCCGGCGGGCACCGGCGCCAATCCCATCAATCCAGCGGACACACTCGAAATGTGGGTCGACGACATCCGCTTGGCGGGAGTCGTCAACCAGACCGGCTTCGCGGGGCAAACAGGATTGACGATCGTCGCGAGCGACTTCGCAGATATCAGGATCAATGCGAGCCGCAAAGATCCCAACTTCCGACAGTTGGCTGAGCAACCGACCTTCCTCACTGACAACAGTCTGAACTTCAGTTCCGCCTTCCATCTGGAAAAATTGTTGCCGGCGTCGCTCAACCTGTCGATTCCGTTCACAGTCAACTACACATCGGCTTCGGTAGATCCGTTTTACGTGTCGCAAACCGACATTCAAGCCGATGCCGTCGACGGTCTGCGAACTCCGCGATCCGCGGCGACGTCTGTCACTCTGAGTGTCCGCCGAACGAAGCCGTTGACGGGATCCTTCTGGGCGCCGATTCTGAATAATCTTGCGCTCAACTCGTCGTTCACCAAAGGCGCGTCACGCAGCGAATACGAGGACGGCAATGCGCGCAATTTCGTGGTTGGGCTCGACTTCAATCTGTCGCGGGCCCTTATGCCTGGCTTGGCGCGATGGTCGCCCACCGACCTGCACCTAACGAGTGCGTACACCAACGGATACGACAACCGCGTTTCGTTCCTGAAGCCAGCGATCGCGCTCGATGACACTGCGCGACCCGTGAAAGGCCTCACCCGAACGTGGCAGAACGGTAGCAGTCTTGTATTCCATCCGTTCAAAGCTGCGTCGGTGAGATGGGATATCACTTCAGTGCGTGATCTGCGCGGTTATGGCAGCGACTCCCAGCTTGGACTCGTCGCCAGCGGCGATCGCGATCGCGTTCTCGGCTACGACACGGGACTCGAACGCGAGCGCGCCATGCAAGCCGGCATTAACATCTCGCCGCCGATCAGTGCCTGGTTCCGACCGAGACTCGATTTCGGGACGTCCTACAACATGTTGCGCGATCCCAACACTTTGAGCTTCACGCGCGACCCGGATAGCACCGGCAACTTGCGCATCCCGCGACGACTCGGTAACTCGCAGACGACCACCGCCGGTCTTACGCTCGATCTCCCGCGCGCGATCAAGCTCCATACAGATAGCGCCAGCTTTTTGCGCGGATTCCTCAGCGGGCTCCAGCCACTGGACATCAACTTCAATCGGAGTGTGCTCTCTGTCTATGATGGCAGCGCGGCTCCGGCTTCGCTCGGGTACCAGTTCGGCATCGGTGGGATCAACACTTTCCGCGAGCTCGGCGGGCAGCTGGCCACGAGCGTAGGCGTCGTCACCCAGCTGTCTCTCAACCACTCCATCAATCTGCCTCTCGGTGCCAGCATCGCTACGCGATACCAACGCATCAACACCCGGAACTGGACCCGGCGATTCGACGAGGGCCAGGAAGTAGCAGACGGAACGCAGGTGGTCTTTCCCGATTTCTCTTTGCGTTGGTCCGGTAGACCCGCTGGGCTGAGTGGGCTCATCTCCAGCGTCGGCGCCAACGCCCGCGTGCTCGAGACGCGCCAATTCAATGGCACGCAGCCACTTTTCGGGGAGATATCCGACGACACCGGCGAGCTGCGGGTTCGCAGTTACCCTGTGAGTGGATCGCTGGTTTTTGCCGGCGCGCGGCCGGTTTCGACTACGGTCGGATTCTCCTTGTCGAAACGGCTGGATGCGAAACCGGGTCTCAGCAGAAACGGTGATAATTCGGACTTCAGCATCGACCTTGCAAAACCGTGGAAATTGCCTGCGGAATGGAACGCACGCAGCGATCTCCGCACGCGTTTGAGTTATCAGAAAAGCCAGGGGCAGGACTTCGTGGTGAATCCGCTCGCGCTCACTGGCGAGAGCCGTCTCTCGGACAACGGACGCAGGGCGTTCAGTATGAGCGCGGATACCGATGTTGCCGAGAATCTTTCGTCCAGCTTTGTGCTCTCGCGTGTCGAGAGCTTCGACCGTAACCTTAACCGCCACTTCACTCAGACTGTTTTGAGCGCGGTCATGCACCTGCAGTTCTACGCCGGGGAATTCAAGTGAGACCAGTGCTGGTGTCGGTAGTCATTCTTTTCGTCATTGCCTGTCGCGGCGACGCGCAGAAAGGCGGCACCGCCGCCGCCTCGGGCAAGTCGATCAAGACATCAACTGGCTTCAACGGCACGGCTGCTTACAACTATGCGAAGGCCCAGTTCGATTTCGGACCGCGCGTTCCGGGAACGCCCGCGGCTCAACGCGCCGGTGATTGGATCATTCGTCAGATGCGGTCCCGCGCTGACACCGTAGTCGTACAGGCCTTCACCTATACGACGGCCGACGGCAAGAAGCTCGCGCTGCGAAACATCCTCGCGCGCTTCCGCCCCGAGCTCAAGGAACGCGTTCTCTATATGACGCACTGGGATTCGCGGCC
The DNA here is from genome assembly GCA_036263215.1 of Gemmatimonadaceae bacterium. Classification (GTDB taxonomy): domain Bacteria; phylum Gemmatimonadota; class Gemmatimonadetes; order Gemmatimonadales; family Gemmatimonadaceae; genus UBA4720. The sequence goes on along the minus strand of DATAHM010000117.1, from coordinate 4,535 downwards.
GATCGCCGAATCCGCGGCCACGGAAGCAGAGCGCAAAATGCCTACGCCGGGTGCCAACGACGGCGCTTCGGGCGTCGGGATGTTCGTGGCTCTCGGCGACGTTCTGAAAAAGCGGCAGCCAAACGTGGGCGTCGATCTACTTTTCACGGATGGTGAGGATTACGGACAGTTCGGGCCGCCCGAAGTAGACGTCCTCATAGGCGCCAAGTATTTCGCGGCGCATTTGCCGCCGGATTACCATCCGCTGTACGGCGTTCTCTTCGACATGATTGGCGACAAGGATCTGCGCATACCCTACGAGATGATCTCGTTTCAGCGCGCACCCGAGGTAGTCGCACGTGTCTGGCAAACAGCTGCCGATCTTGGTTATTCAGATATCTTCGTTGAGGAGAGTGGTGGTGAGATCATCGATGATCACGTCCCGCTGCTCGATGCCGGCCTGCATGTGATCGACGTAATCGATCTGACCTACCCGGCGCACCACACCCCGCAGGACACGATGGACAAGATCTCGGCCAAGTCACTCGGCATTGTCGGAGACGTCGCAACCGCTCTTGTGACGCGGCAATAGCATCGGTAAGGCGAGCTTCCAGTTAAACTCTGAGCCGCACTGAATGGCCATTGATGGCGCGCGTACGGCTTTGCGCGCGCGCCTTCGATGACGTGGCCCGTCGGCCCCGTGGTAAGGTCGGGAATGCCGACCCCCGCCGAGCGGAAAGCGCTTCTATTTTTTTCGACCGTACTCGTCCTTGGCGCATCCACCCGTGCGTACCAGGCCTTCCACGGCCATTCGCCGGTCGACAGCAAGGCTCGCTCGGCGCTCGAGCGCCAGATCGCAGCCGCCGACTCCGCGCGAAAGGCAGGGTTACGTAGGCCGAAACGGGAAAAGAAACAGAAAACTCCGCCAGCCCCCGTCGGCCGGGTCGATCTTGATGTGGCGACCGAGAAGGAAATAGAGTCCTTGCGGTACGTCGGGCCCGCGCTCGCTAAGCGCATTGTGGCGGACCGCGACTCGTTCGGTCCGTTCGGTTCGATGGACGGTCTCACGCGCGTGAAAGGGGTCGGTTCCTCTATGGTAGCAAAGCTCGACTCAAGCGTAACCTTCTCGCTTGTCCCGCGTCCTACCAACACAGTCATATCCAGGCCATCCGAACTGCCGAAGGCACGCAGGAAGCCTCACCGGAGGGACATGCGTCCTTGACAGCTCCTGCCGCAAAAGCGCCGAGGATCGGCGATCTGCTCCTGAGAGAAGGGCTGGTCACTCAAGACCAGCTCAATAAGGCTCTCCAGGAGCAGAGACACAACGGCACGCGCGTAGGCTACAACCTGGTCAAGCTTGGTTTCGTAAAGGAAACCGACCTCACCAGGATGCTCGCGCGGCAGCACAAGATGCCCGCGGTTGACCTGTCGAAGTTTCAGGTCGACCCGCGCATTGCGAAGCTCATTCCCGGCGAGCTGGCTCTCAAGCACAGCGTCCTCCCGCTCAAACGCGACGGTCGTACACTCACGGTCGCGATGTCGGATCCCGCTTCGATGTCCGTCCTGGACGACATCAAGTTCATCACTCGTCTCGACATTTTCCCGGTCATCGCGGGTGAGTTTACTCTCCGCAACGCGATCGAGAAGTTCTATGCTTCCGGCGAAGCACAGATGGAAAATCTGCTCGCCGAGATCGACGAAGACAGCGACATCGAGATTCTCGAGAGCGAGAATGAGAACGCGGCCGACAACACCGGCATGGGCCTGGTCGACGAAGCGCCGGTCGTCAAGCTTATCAACGCAATCCTTACCGACGCACTGAGAAGGGGAGCGTCGGACATCCACTTCGAGTGCTTCGAGAAAGAGCTCCGCGTTCGTTACCGCATCGACGGCGCGCTCCAGGAGATCATGAAGCCGCCAATCAAGATGAGACCCGCTCTCATCTCGCGCTTCAAGATCATGGCAAGCTTGAACATCGCCGAGCGACGCGTGCCCCAGGACGGCCGCATCAAGCTCAAGATCGGAAACAAGGTCATCGACTTCCGTGTCTCGACCCTCCCAACGCTGTTTGGCGAGAAGGTCGTGCTCCGTATTCTCGACAAGGGAAACCTGACCCTCGACCTCGGCACCTTCGGCATCGAGCCGCGCGCCGAGCGCGAGCTGATGGAAGCGATCTCGAATCCCTACGGCATGGTGCTCGTCACCGGACCGACAGGTTCTGGTAAGACGACGACACTGTATTCGGCACTGTCAAAGATCAACAACATCGACGTCAACATCATGACGGCCGAAGACCCGGTCGAATACAATCTGTTCGGCATCAACCAGGTGCTCGTCAGAAACGAGATCGGCATGACCTTCGCCGCCGCCCTCAAGGCGTTCCTTCGTCAGGACCCCAACATCATCATGTTGGGAGAAATTCGAGACCTGGAGACGGGCGGCATCGCGATCAAGGCGGCGCTCACTGGTCACCTGGTGCTTTCGACGCTGCACACGAATTCCGCGCCGGAGACGGTCACTCGTCTCATGGATATGGGAATCGAACCGTTCAACGTCGCTTCGGCGCTCAACCTGGTGCTCGCCCAACGCCTCGTGCGACGCGTGTGCTCCAGCTGCGCAGAGGCCTACAAGATGGATGCTGCCGAAATCGCTGGATCCAAAGTCAGCGGCGGTGTCACGCTGCGCGATCTCCACTTCACGGACATGGCGCTCAGCGACGCCAAGACCAGAGCGACGGAAGCCGCGAAACCGTTCATGGATCAGATCACTCTCGACACCAAAATGGAAGATCTGCCGGTGTTCCGCGGCAGAGGGTGCGAGCGCTGCGACGGCACCGGACTGAAGGGCCGGCAGGGACTCTACGAAGTAATGAACATGACGCCACGCCTGAGAAAGCTGATCATGCAGAGCGCGGGCGCCGCAGAAATTCAGAAAGTCGCCATCGAAGAGGGAATGCTCACGCTGCGCATGGATGGCTGGCTCAAAGTGCTCAAAGGCATTTGTCCCCTCGAGCAAGTCGTCCGCGAAACCGCAGCCTGATCATAACTCTCGCATAGATATCCGATGACCTCTCTACCATTCATTGACACATCGACGCCTTCCGCGCCGCCACCTTCCCAGGGCGTGAACCTCCGCGCACTCCTCGAGGAAATGGTCTCGCGGAACGCATCGGACTTGCACGTCGTAGCCGGCGAGCGCCCGAAGCTGCGCATCGACGGCGACATCACCAATTCGGCCGTCGACTACGCGCTGTCGCCCAAGGACACTCTGCAGGTCGCGTACTCGGTGCTGACCGAGCAGCAGAAAAAGCGATTCGAGCTCGAGGACGAGCTGGACTTCTCCTTCGGTATTCAGAACCTCGCCCGTTTCCGCGGCAACGTCTTCAAGCAGCGCGGATGCGTCTCCATGGTTGTGCGACAGATTCCATTCGCGATCAAGACTTTCGACGAGCTCGGCCTCCCTGGCAGCATCGCAAAGATGGCGGAAAAGCCTCGCGGTTTGGTGCTGCTCACCGGACCAACTGGCTCTGGTAAGTCGACGACGCTTGCTGCAATGATCGACAAGATCAATCGCGAGCGCAAAGGGCACATCATCACAGTCGAAGATCCGATCGAGTTCATCCACAAGCATCAGGGCTGCATCATCAACCAGCGCGAGATCGGCAGCGACACCAAGTCGTTCGCTAACGCTCTCAAGTACGCGCTGCGAGAAGACCCCGACGTCATCCTTATCGGTGAAATGCGCGACCTGGAGACGATCCAGGCGGCGCTCACCATTGCTGAAACCGGTCACCTCGCGTTCGCCACGCTGCACACCAACTCGGCAGCCGAGGCCATCAACCGTATCATCGACGTCTTCCCCTCGCACCAGCAGTCGCAGGTGAGAGCACAGCTCGCGTTCGTGCTGGAGGGCATCGTCACCCAGACGCTGCTCCCGAAGGCTCACGGCAAGGGGCGCGTAATGGCCGCGGAGATTCTGGTCGTGACTCCTGCGATTCGCGCACTGATCCGCGACGACAAAGTCCACCAGATCTACTCGTCGATGCAGGCCGGAAAGAAGTTCGGCATGCAGACTCTCAACGACGCGCTCTACCAGCTGTACATGAGTCGCGAAGTCACCGCGGACGAGTGCCTCCGCGTCAGTGGAGATCCAACGGAATTTCAGCGCATGATCGGTCAGCTGGACCCAATGGATGATTCCAACGGCAGCAAGCCGGCGCCAGGAAAGCCGGCAGCGACACGCGGGCCCGCTTCGGGCTCGCCGGTCAGACGTTAATCGAGGATTAGTACATGGCTACGTTCACATATACAGCGCGAGCATTCAACGGCGACCTGCGTACCGCGACCATCGACGCATCCTCTCGCGATGACGTTATTGCGCAGCTCAGAAAGCAGCGTCTGAGTGTCGTCAAGATCGACCAGGATGCAACCAAGAAAATTGGCCGTGGCGCCATCAAGACGCGCGATGTCGTCATCTTCACGAGACAGTTCTCGACGATGATCAACTCCGGTCTGCCACTCGTGCAGGCGCTGACGATTCTCGCCGAGCAGACGGAC
>DATAHM010000116.1:0-23718 GCA_036263215.1 Gemmatimonadaceae bacterium | reverse complement strand
GTTCTCGTAGTTGCGTTTCTGCTGGCCGCAGCGATCTGGTGGGCCATGGTCGGCGCGCACCCCGATGCCCCGTACGTCCAGCGCTACTTCAGCTGGATGCCTGTCGGCGATCTCAAGATCGACGCCGCGTTTCAGCTCGATCAGCTGTCGATCATCATGATCCTGGTGATCACGGGAGTTGGGGCACTGATCCACATCTTCAGCGTCGGTTACATGAGGGAAGATCCGGGATATCCGCGCTACTTCGCGTATCTCAATCTGTTCGTTTTCTTCATGCTGATTCTGGTGCTCGGCGCCAACTACCCGCTGCTCTTCGTCGGGTGGGAAGGTGTCGGACTCTGTTCCTACCTGCTGATTGGATTCTGGTTCAACGACAAGGCAAATGCGGACGCAGGGAAGAAGGCATTCATCGTCAATCGCATTGGTGATTTCGGATTTCTCGTCGCGATGTTCATGCTGTTTGCAAACATCGGCGTCCTCGATTTCGCCGGAGTGAACGCGAAGGCCGTCGAGCTCGGAGCCGGCAGTGCGCTCGTCACCACGATCTGCCTGTTCATGTTTCTCGGCTGCACCGGCAAGAGCGCGCAAATCCCGCTCTATATCTGGTTGCCGGACGCGATGGCCGGTCCGACTCCGGTGTCGGCATTGATCCATGCGGCGACGATGGTCACGGCCGGTGTGTATCTCATTGCCCGGAGTGCGGCGCTCTTCTCGTTGTCTCCAGTTGCCTCACTGACGGTTGCCGTGGTCGGCGCGCTGACGGCGATTTTTGCGGCGACGATTGGCCTCAAGCAGTGGGACATCAAGAAGGTCCTCGCCTATTCGACGATCTCCCAGCTCGGGTACATGTTCGTCGGCGTTGGTGTTGGCGCTTACGTCTCGGGGATGTTCCACCTCGTAACGCATGCGTTCTTCAAGGCGTTGTTGTTCCTTGGCTCCGGCTCGGTGATCCACGCGATGCATGCGGCGTATCACAGCACGCACAGTCACGAGGACGCCCAGGATATGCGAAACATGGGCGGGCTCAGGAGTTACCTCCCTATCACATGGATTCTCATGTGGATTGCGACGCTGGCGATCTCAGGCATTCCTCCATTTGCTGGATTCTTTTCGAAGGACGAAATCCTCGGCGCCGTGTTCTCTCGCGCGCAGGGGTCGACGCTCGCGGGTGCTACCTGGCTTGGCATACGTGGCAGCGTCCTGCTGTACGCGATCTATGTGGTGGGAGTAATTGCCGCGCTGCTCACCGCGATCTACATGACGCGCATGATGATCTACACCTTCCACGGGCCGAACCGGACCGGCCCCGAAGAGGAAAGGCATCTTCACGAAGCGCCGTGGTCGATGACCGGCCCGCTGGTGGTGCTCGGCGTATTGACGGTTGCAGGCGGGTGGTTGAATCTGCCTCGGGCTATCACGGGTGCGCTGCCAATTGGGCCCACAGAAGTGCTCGACCGTTGGCTGGAGCCAGTCGTTGGGGCGGCGACTGCAAGAGTCACTGCCGGCGCCACTGAGGTTCAGACGGCGAACGAGCAACTATTAATGGGACTCGCGGTCGTGATCGCCGTCGCCGGAATCGCCTTCGCCCTGATCAGGCTCAAACCTGGCCGGCTCGTGCCCAAGCGCGACGCTGCTCCCGAAGAAGGCTTTGAAAGAGTGGTGGCCAACAAGTACTACGTCGACGAAGGCGTGGACCGCGTGGTCGTCAATCCTACCTATGCCATCTCGCGCAATTTTCTTTGGCGCTTCATCGATGCCGGCGTTATCGACGGTTTCCTGGTGAATGGAAGTGCCGCTGTCGCGCGCGGTTTTGGGTGGATGGGGTCTCGCCTGCAGAGCGGCAATGTCGGCATTTACGCGTGGGTTTTGGTCGTTGGCGTAGTTGCGTTGCTCGGCGCTTTCACTCTCCGGTAACCAAATGAACGATCTGCTCAACTCGATTGGTTACAACGCGTGGGTGCTCCCGGCACTGCTGCTGATTCCCCTGATAGGGGCAGTGGTGATTCTGCTCCTTCCGGTCACTGATCGACCCGTCGAGCATGAGGTGGAGACTCCAGCGGCGCGCAGTGTCGCATTCTGGATATTCCTGCTCGAGTTCGTCGTTTCGATCGGCCTTTGGTGGACGTACAATCCTGCCAATACCGGCTGGCAAGCGGGTATCGATTACAGCTGGATTCCGAGTTGGGGCGTGCGATTCACCCTTGGGGTCGACGGTATCGCCCTTATGATGGTTCTGCTCACGACCTTCATAATGCCCCTCGCAGTCCTCGGCAGCTGGACGAGCATCCGAACGAAGACGCGCAGCTACTACGCGCTGCTATTGATTCTTACGACAGGAATGCTTGGCGTTTTTCTCGCCCGCGATCTGTTCCTCTTCTATGTGATGTGGGAAGTGATGCTCGTCCCGATGTACTTCATCATCGGCATCTGGGGCGGCGAGCGGCGAATCTATGCGAGCCTCAAGTTCTTTATCTACACGATGCTGCCGTCGTTGTTGATGCTCGTCGCCATAGTCTATCTCGGCCTGCACGCGCGCGGAGCGGCCGGCACGCCAGACTTCAGCTACGATCACCTGCTCGCCGCGACAAGCATTCCGGAGCGAACGGCTCTCTGGCTCTTTGCAGCGTTCTTCCTGGCCTTCGCCGTCAAAGTGCCAATGTTTCCGCTGCACACATGGCTCCCGGATGCGCACGTCGAAGCGCCAACCGCCGGATCCGTGATCCTCGCCGGAATCATGCTGAAGATGGGTACCTTCGGGTTTCTCCGCTTCGCGCTGCCACTGTTTCCGGGCGCGTCGATGAATCCTACAGTCCGGATGATCATTCTGATCCTCGCCGTGATCGGCATCATTTACGGCGCGCTGGTCGCGATGGTGCAGCCTGATTTCAAGAAACTCGTCGCGTATTCGTCGGTAAGCCATCTCGGCTTCGTGATGCTCGGCATTTTCGCTCTCACTCTCCAGAGCGTGCAGGGCGCATTGATGGTGATGATCAACCACGGAATCTCCACCGGGGCGCTCTTCCTTCTGGTCGGCATGATCTACGAGCGCAGGCACACGCGCTTGATCGAGTCGTATGGTGGTATCGCGCGAGTGGTGCCACTCTTTGCAGCGATTTTGACCTTCGTATCCCTGAGCAGTATCGGGCTGCCTGGATTGAACGGATTCGTCGGCGAGTTTCTAGTACTCATTGGCTCGTATCGCACATATCCGGTGCTCGCGATAATAGCGGCCACCGGCGTCATCTTCGCCGCGGCGTATCTCCTTTGGGCAATTCAAAGAATTCTGTTCAATTCCCTCGACAGGTCCGATAACACCCACATCCCCGATCTGAACAAGCGGGAGCTTGCTCTGCTCGTTCCTCTACTGATCGTAATCGTGTGGCTCGGAGTCTATCCCCAGCCTGTTCTTCGGCGGATGGAACCCACATCGCAGCTGCTGATCGACCGGGTGCAGGGTCACGCTACCGTGGCGAGCCTGGCCGAGGGCGCACGCTGATGAACTTCGATCTGAGCCTTCCGGCGCAACTCTCAGGCGCGTTGGGGCCAGAGTTGCTGCTCATGGGCGGGGCGATGCTCCTCCTGCTCTGGTCGGGATGGAGAGCAGAAACAGACGCCCATCAGCGTAACGTCGGAATCCTGAGCATCGTACTCTGCACCCTGACGATGATCCTTGTCGGCTACTACGCCTATGTGGGTTATACGGCGAGTGTGGGCGTCATCGCCGTCGACAACTTCCGGTGGGCGGCTGACGAGATTTTCCTCCTCGCGACGATCGGCACAATCGCGATGTCGCTCGATTACAACGTGCGCGAGGGAATCACGGCCGGCGAGTCGCACGTCCTTTTGCTTCTCTCGACATCGGGCATGATGATGCTCGCCGCTGCGCGTGACCTCATCATCGTCTTTCTCGGCATCGAGCTGATGTCGATTGCGATTTACGTCCTTGCTGGAATCAACCGCAGGCAGGAGCGGTCCGCTGAAGGAGCTATCAAGTACTTCCTGCTCGGCGCGTTCTCTACGGCATTCCTGCTGTACGGTATTGCGCTCGTCTACGGCGCGACGGGAGAGACGAACTTCGCCCGAATCTACAATAACATTGGCCAGTTCCACCTCGAGCACAGCGCACTGCTGCTGGTGGGAATCGCGCTGCTGCTCGTTGGTTTCGGCTTCAAGGTTGCCGCCGCGCCATTCCATATGTGGGCCCCCGATGTGTACGAGGGAGCGCCGACGCCCATAACTGGTTACATGGCGGCCGCGGTAAAGGCCGCGGCATTTGCTGCATTCTTCCGGCTGTGGCTTGAGGCGTTTCCTAGCCTTCTCACGACATGGCACGAGGCGGTGTGGTGGCTTGCGGCGATTACCATGGTCGTAGGCAACCTGGTCGCACTCGCGCAGCGCAACATCAAGCGACTGCTTGCCTATTCGAGCATCGCTCACGCGGGCTACATCCTCGTCGCCGTCGTAGTCGGCACGAGACTCGGCAGCTCGGCGTTCCTCTTTTACCTCTTTGCCTACACGATGGCGACGCTCGGCGCTTTCGCGGTAATCGTGGCGCTTGGTTCGCGGGGCGAGGACCGAATGGGTGTCGAGGAATACGCCGGCCTCTGGAGCGTACGGCCGGGGCTTGCCGTCGCGATGGCTGTCTTCATGTTGGCACTTCTTGGGTTCCCGATTTTCGGTGGTATTGGATTCTTTGCCAAGTGGTATGTGCTGCAGGCGGCGCTCCAGTCTCCGTTTCCGCAGACGAGGCTCGCGGTGGTGCTCGTGGTTACGAGTCTGATAAGCGCGGGTTATTACCTGTACGTTGTCATGGTCATGTTCATGAAGCCGCGTGACCAGGCAGCTGTGCTGCCGGCCCGTGCGGGAGGGTGGACGCGAACAGTAGTCTGGGCATCGGCTGCTATCATTCTCATTTTCGGCTTATTCCCCGACGCCATCGTTTCTTTCACTCGCCGCAGTGCTCCAGTGCTGACGACAGATGCGCCCGGTGCGGCCCCGACTCCTGCATACCAGCGGACCGCTGGCGCTCAAGCTCCGGAGCTCGCTTCGATCCGACCGGGTCTCTCGAACACCGGACACTAGCAGAGTGCGGTTGTCGCGCACGATTTTTCGCGAATACGACATCCGCGGAATCGCCGGGAAGGATCTTACTCCCGAAGTAGCAACGGCCGTCGCTGGTGCGTACGCAGCTTTCCTTGCCGAAAAATCGATAACTGGAGCGATAGCGGTTGGTCGCGACAACCGTCCCTCTGGCGAGGGACTCCGTGACGCTCTGGTCGCAGGTCTTGTGTCTGCCGGTATAGACGTCATCGACCTTGGCGTAGTTCCGACGCCGCTCGCCTATTGGGCGCAGCACAATCTCGATATCGCCGGCCGAATTCAGATCACAGGCTCACACAATCCGCCCGAGTACAACGGGTTCAAGCTGGGTCTCGATACGACGTCAATCTACGGCGACGATATTCAGCACCTTTACGAGCTCGCTATCGCCGGCCGATTTCCGAAAGGAACCGGTTCGGTTCGGCGGGAAGAACTGGTCGATCGTTACGTTGCGGATGTTGTGCAACGGATTGGTAAACTCTCCCGGCCGATGAAAGTGGTAATCGACTGCGGTAACGGCGCCGGCTCTATCGTCACCCCAAAACTTTTCCCCAAGCTCGGCCTTTCGCCGAGCTACCTGTTCTGCGAGAGCGACGGAACGTTTCCGAATCATCATCCCGATCCGACGCTTCCCGAAAACTTGCAGGCCTTGATTCAGTCGGTTCGGCGCGAAGGCGCCGAGATCGGAATCGCGTTCGATGGGGACGCCGACAGGATCGGAGTGGTCGACGATCGTGGCGAAATAATCTGGGGCGACTATCTCCTCATTTTGTACGCGCGGGACGTTTTGGCGCGAACAGGGAAAGGCCAATCCATAGTTTTTGATGTCAAGGCGTCGCAGGCGTTGCCTGAGGCAATCGAAAAGGCTGGCGGAGTGCCGGTGATGGGAAAAACCGGGCACTCGCTCATGGAAAAGACCATGCACGACTTGAACGCGCCCGTTTGCGGCGAGATGTCGGGCCACATGTTCTTCTCCGAAGGATTCTATGGGTTCGACGACGCGTTGTATGGCGCAGCCCGCCTGCTGCGGATCGTCGCCGACTCAGGCAAGCCCGTGCGCGAGCTGCTTTCCGACGTGCCCCGGTTTGTTTCGACGCCCGAGATCCGGGTCGAGTGCGCTGACGACAAGAAGTTCGGAATCGTGGAAGAGGCGCAACGTTATTTCGGATCCAAGTACGAGGTCATCACGGTCGACGGCGCCCGCGTCCTCTTCGGTGACGGCTGGGGCCTGATTCGCGCGTCGAACACCCAGCCAGTTCTAGTCATGCGGTTCGAAGCGCGCACCCAGCAGCAACTCGATCAAATCCAGTCGGAGATGGATGGTTGGCTTCGCTCCAGAGGCGTCCGGGTTTGACGTGACTGCGCGCCGGCGTCTTCTCGTCGGAATTGTTACCGCGGCGCTGCTGCTCGTCGGTGGACGCGCGCTGTCGGCCCTTTACGCCGACTACACCTGGTACAGCGCGATGGGCGCGACGCCGCTCTGGAACGAGCGCGCCGGGGACATTCTTCTCATCTATGGAATCGGCTGGGTCATCGCAGTGCTGCTCGCTTTCATCAACCTCTCGGCCTTTGGTCGTAGCATCGGCGCGTTGACACTACCGAGACGGCTCGCGAATGTGGAATTCGGCGAAGCCGTGCCAAGGAAATATCTGGATCGGTTCGCACTAGTTATTTCCGTTGCGATCGCCGCGGCTTTGACGCCGGCGCTGCCGCGCTGGACGTCTCTCGCGCTCGCCAGGCTTCCCGTGACCTTCCGCGAAACCGACCCGTTCTTCCAGCACGACCTCGCGTTCTACACTACCTGGCTGCCTTTTGAAAAAGCGCTTTATCTGTGGACGATGTTGCTCGTCGTTGGCGTCGCGGTTCTGGTCGTCGTTCTGTACTCTCTGACACCGGGCCTGCGCTGGGAGCGAGCGGGACTTCGCATGAGCGCGCGCGTCCGCCGGCATCTCAGCGTGCTCGCTGCACTACTGCTCCTCGTCACCATGTGGAGCTACCGCCTCGAATCGTACGACCTCCTCATTCGTGGATCGGGCGAGGACGGAACGTTTTCGTATGTGGATCATCAGTGGTTGCTGCCGGGTCTCGTTCTTCTCTCGATAGTTACTGCGGCAGCTGCGCTTACCGTTCTGGTAAGCGCTTGGATGGGACAGCTGCGTACGAGCTTTATTGCGGTTACGGTTGTCATCATCCTCTCGATTACCGTGCAGGAGATTATTCCAGTCGTTGTGCGCCGCATGACGCCCCCCGCACAGCAGGCTGCTCGCGAGAGCTCGTACATTGGTACCCGCGCCGACTTTACGCGGCGAGCATACGACGAGAGTATCCTGCGCGACGACGCGCTTCCGAAAGCCGTCGCATCCGCTCCCATCGACAGCGTCAGCGCTAACGCCGCTGGTCAACAGCTGCTCCGCCAGGATTCGCTCGTTTACCCCGGAGCGCGAGGTCTGGTGGTAGTGACAAATCCACAGCTCGACGTCGCCGGTCAGCACTTGGGAGAAGGCTTGCCACGATTGGCCTATGCATGGGCGTATCAATCGATCGACCTGCTCTCCGATTCCATCCCTCGGCGAGCGCGGCTCATTACTGCGCGCGACGTGCGCGCGCGCATACAATCACTGGTTCCCGTGTTATCACAGGGAACGACGGTCGACCCCATGTTCAGCGCCGACACCCTGTACTGGAAGGTCGAGCTTTATTCAGCATCCGCCGACTATCCACTGAGTCGGCATTTCCTGTTGGCCGGGGAAGAGCGCAGCTATTTCCAGCACGCGGCGACAGCGCTTGTGAATGCCAGAACGGCGCGGGTGATGATAGCCGCCGATCCTGACCCGGACCCGATCTATCAGGCGTGGATTACTGCCTTTCCGAACGCTGCGGACTATCGCGCACGCGGGGTGGCACAAGCTCTGACCAGAACACCGTGGCAACCGCTTGCTGCCGATAGTGCGACTGCAACGGACTCGAGCTTCCGCGCCGCTGTCACTCGACTTTACAACCGGATGCGGGCCGCGCTCGCAGCCGCCGACCTGAAGGCGTTCGGCGCCGCCTACGATTCACTCGGTTTGCTCATAGGTCCGCACAAATGACGGAAGCATCTCGAACCGCAGTAATAGCGGTTGGGGGCAATGCGCTGTCGCCCCCGGGCGAACGCTCCACTATCGCTGACCAGTTCAGGCACTCTCGCGCTAGTCTTGCGCCAATCGTGGATCTGGTTCTGGATGGATGGCGCGTGGTCGTTGTGCACGGGAACGGGCCACAGGTCGGGGACGAGCTCGTGCGAAATGAGAAGGCTCGAAGCGAGGTAGCGCCGCTCCCCCTCGGCGTACTCGTCGCAGAAACCGCTGGCTGGATCGGTTACATGCTCCAGCAATCGCTCGAGAACGCACTTCGGAAGGCAGGGAGCAGTCGCGACGTGGTAACGGTATTGACTCAGGTCGAAGTGGCCCCCGACGATCCGGCGTTGCGGGATCCGAAGAAGTTTATTGGCCATGGTCTTTCCGCGGCGCGAGCGCGGGAGCTCAGGGCGGAAGGACATCCGGTGAAAAAGGACGCGAAGGGTAACCTGCGGCGGGTCGTTGGCAGTCCCAAACCACTCGCGATCCACGAGCTGTCAACCATCCGCAGTCTAGTGGAACGCGACACCGTAGTCATCGCCTGCGGCGGCGGTGGCGTCCCGGTTTACCAGGACCCGGTGCTCGGCCTCGAGGGCGTCGACGCTGTGATCGACAAGGATCTTGCTGCCGCGGTTCTTGCGAGAGAGCTTGGCGCAGAACTTTTCATGATTCTCACCGACGTCGACGCGGTGTACACCGGCTGGGGAACAGAGCAGCAGAAGATGATCCGCTCAATGACGGTCGCGGAAGCCGATCGCCTCGGCGGCGAGGGAGCGTTCGGAGAGGGAAGCATGGCGCCAAAAGTCGCGGCGGCGGCGGACTATGTGCGTCGCACGAAGGGTCGCGCCATTATTACGGAATTGAGCAAGGGCAGAGCGGCAGTCGAGGGGACGGGCGGTACGGAAATCCTTCCATAAATCACAACCCGAACGAAGACGCGCCTCGCTGCGCGTTCGGAGTAAGAGTGAATATCCACGAGTATCAGGCAAAGGACATCTTCCGCAAATACGGCATTCCCATCCCGCCTGGGGAGGTCGCTCGATCTCCCGAGGAGGCTGAAGCGATCGCGCGAAAGTTCGGCGGGACGGTCGTAGTGAAAGCCCAAGTTCACGCCGGCGGACGTGGCAAAGCGGGGGGCGTCAAGCTTGCGCGCACGCCTGAAGATGCGAAGAGCATCGCCGCGCAAATTCTGAAGCTCACCATCAAGGGGCTGCCCGTTCAACGCGTGCTGATCACGCCGGCAGCCGACATCAAGAGCGAAGCTTACGTTGGCGTGATCGTCGATCGTGCCTCGAAGCGCGCTGTCTTCATGGCGAGCCCGGCGGGCGGAATAGACATCGAGGAGGTGGCCGCCAAGACGCCGGAAAAAATTCTCCGTCATTCAGTCGATCCCCGGTATGGGCTGCAGGCCTTTGAGGCGATGGAGATCGCGTTCTTCCTGTACTCCGACATGAAGCAGGTGCGCGCGGCTGCGAAGATTCTTCAGCAGCTGTATAAGGCGTTTGCCGAAAACGGAGGATCGCTTGCCGAGATAAATCCTCTTGTGACAACTCCGAGCGGAGACGTGGTGGCGCTCGACGCGAAAATGGTGATCGATGACAATGAGCTCGATCGGCGGCCTGACATAGCGGCGCTGCGAGACGAGTCGTCTGAAGCTCCGAGCGAAGTCGACGCGCGGAAGGCGAATCTGACCTTCATCAAGCTGGACGGTAACGTCGGCTGTGTCGTGAACGGCGCGGGCCTCGCGATGGCAACCATGGATCTCGTGAAATACTACGGCGGGGAGCCGGCAAACTTTCTGGACATCGGTGGATCTTCCAACCCGGAGAAGGTCGTCGCCGCGCTACGGATCATCACGGGTGACAAGAACGTGAAGGCGATTCTGTTCAACATCTTCGGCGGGATCACGCGCACCGATGACGTCGCCAACGGAATCGTTACAGCGATCAAGCAAAATCCACTCAAGGTTCCGCTGGTCATCAGGCTCACAGGAACGAACGAAGAGATCGCGGTCAAGATTCTAAACGAGAACGGTCTGTCCGCGATGACGGACATGGATGAAGCGGTTAAAAAGGCTGTTGCGCTCGCGACTGGGGGGAAAGCCGCGTGAGCATCTTCATAGACAAGGGCACGCGCCTGCTAATTCAGGGCATCACGGGCCGCGACGGGTCGTTCCACGCGAAGCAGATGATCGAGTACGGAACGCAGGTAGTCGGAGGGGTGACGCCGGGAAAGGGCGGTCAGAAATTCGAGGATCGGGTTCCAATCTTCAACACCGTTGAAGAAGCGGTGAAGCACACCGGCGCGAACGCTACGGTGATTTACGTCCCACCGCCATTCGCCGCCGATGCGATGATGGAAGCGGCCGCGGCACAAATTCCGTTTATCGTTTGCATCACCGAGGGTGTACCCGTTCTCGACATGACGCGCGTGTATCCCTATGTGAAGGAACACAACGCGCGGCTCCTCGGCCCGAATTGTCCTGGTCTCATTTCGCCCGGCGAATCAAAAGTCGGCATCATCCCCGGTCGGATTTGTATGAAAGGTCCCGTCGGATTGGTGAGCCGGTCCGGTACGCTCACCTACGAAGTGGTTTACCAGATGACGCGCGCCAAAATCGGACAAACGACCTGCGTGGGCATCGGTGGCGATCCCATCAACGGCACGAACTTCATCGACTGTCTCGACGCATTCGAGAAAGACCCGGCGACCGAAGCGGTGGTGATGATCGGCGAGATCGGGGGCACGGACGAGCAGGAGGCAGCGAGGTTCGTCCGGGAGAAGATGTCGAAGCCCGTGGTCGGGTTTATCGCGGGCCAGACTGCTCCGCCTGGACGACGCATGGGGCACGCAGGTGCGATCATCTCGGGGTCCGCGGGAACGGCAGCGGAAAAAATGCAGGCATTCGAGGAGAATGGCGTCGGCGTCGCAAAGCGGCCGATCGACGTAGTGGAACTACTCAAACGCGCAATGCGCTAGGATCGAACACATAGATGCCAGGGAATCGAACGCTTACCATTATCAAGCCCGATGCATTCAGCTCGGGGAAGGCCGGACTCATCATCGCATTGCTGGAAAAGTCGGGATTCAAGATCATCGCGTCCCGCGTGATGCAGCTTACCGAAGCCCAGGCCGGCGCCTTCTACGAGGTCCACCGCCAGCGGCCGTTTTTTGCGTCCCTCACCCGCTTCATGACCTCAGGGAAATGCATGCCGATTGTTCTGGAACGAGCGGACGCAGTCGCTGCGCTCAGAAAAACCATCGGTGCGACGGATCCGGCCGAGGCTGAGCCGGGCACGGTGCGTAAGCTCTATGCCGAGTCGAAGGAGCGAAACGCGATCCATGCATCCGACTCCGACGAGAACGCCGAGCGTGAGGCGAAGTTCTTTTTTGCGGAGGCGGAGCTGGTCTAGGGTCCGGGCGCTTCGACTAGCCACTAACACGAAGGGTTAAGTGGAGGCGCACACTGGAATCAACCCCTTAAACCCGCTAGGTTAAAGGGCTTATGCTGTCCTTCGACCTCCGCTCTCTGGAGACCAAAGCTGTCCACGTCGACGGCTCTCTCGCGCCAGACGATCCAGTCTGGGAAGATGCCGACGTCCGTCCGTCAGAACCAATCCGGGTTACCGGAAGACTCTCCGCTGCCGGGGATGGCCGGTTCTATTTCAGCGGTCGCATCGAAGGCAGGGTCAGCATGCCGTGCCGGCTCTGTCTCGAGGAAGTCGACGTTGAGGTCGAAGAGGATGTACACTTCCTCCTCGCCGAGAACGGCGCGGACGAAGCCGATGATCCAGACGTGTTTCTGTATGATCCAAGCGAACGGAATATCGATCTTCGTCCGGCAATCAGGGAAACCTGGCTGTTGACCGCCCCCGCGTTCGTCCAGTGCAGAGAGGATTGCAAGGGCCTTTGCGCGACGTGCGGGACGAATCTCAATGAGAGCACCTGCAACTGCACTCAGACATCGACTGATCCGCGCTGGGGTACGCTGCTCAAGCACCAGAGCGACGCACACTAGCGCGTAAACAATTCACTGAAAGAAGACAATGGCTGTTCCAAAGCGACGTACCTCGAAAAGAAAAAAGCGCGCGCGTAACACCCACAAGACCGCGCCCGCTATCGTCATTCAGAAATGTCCCCGCTGTCAGAGTATGAAGCGTCCGCACCACGTGTGCGAGGAATGCGGGTACTACGCGGGCGAACAGCGAGTAGAGCCCAAGGAAGCGTAGTTTGGCGCGAATTGCATTGGACGCGATGGGGGGTGATTTTGCCCCCAAAGCGCCAATAGCGGGCGCACTCCTCGCGTTGCAGGAGCTGGACAGCACGCACACCGTCCAGCTCGTCGGCCAGTCGAAGGTAGTCGAGGCACAGCTCTCGTCACTGCTTGCGGGCGAGCTCGCCTCGGCTGCGGCCGCGCGCAAGCGCATCGAGATCGTGGAGGCTCCGGAGATCATCGAGATGTCCGAGAAGCCAACGGCCGGCCTTCGGAAAAAACCGAAAAGCTCGATGGTTGTCGGAATCAAAATGCAGGTCGACAAGAAATCGGATGCTTTCGTTTCCGCTGGGAATACCGGTGCGCAAATGGCGACGTCCGCAATGCTGCTCAAGCTGCAGCCGGGTCTCACCAGGCCGGCCATCGCGACTGTTTTTCCGACTGCCCGCAACCCCGTCGTCGTGCTCGATTCCGGTGCGAACGTCGATTGCTCCACCAGAGAGCTACTCCAGTTCGCCTGGCTGGGCGCCGTTTATGCCGAATGCATTTTCGCGCGCGCTAATCCCTCGATAGGGTTGTTGTCGATTGGCGAGGAATCCGAGAAGGGAAACGCAGTCGTGAAAGAGGCACATGCGCTGTTCAAGAAAGCGGGGTTCAACTTTCACGGGAATCTCGAGGGGCGCGATCTTCCGAACGGCGCGAGCGATCGCGGGCCGTTTGACGTTGTAATTTGCGATGGGTTCGTGGGGAATATCGTTCTCAAATTCTACGAGGCCGTGGCTCCGATGATCCTTCGGCTGTTGACCGAACACCCGGGAATCGATCCCGACGAGGTCCGAAGCGCGCTCAAGGGTTTTGATTCGAGCGATTACGGCGGGGCGCCGCTCCTTGGCTGCAACGGTGTCAGCATCATCTGCCACGGGAACTCTTCACCGCGCGCGATCAAGAACGCAATCAAGGTGGCCGTTCGAGCCGTGGAGACTGGTATGAACGATCAAATAGGGAAGCGACTCGAAGCAGCTGCGCCGGCGATCAGCGCCGCGTCGGAGCAGGCATGAGACGACCTGCAGCCGCAGTGGCCGGAACCGGACGCGGACTCCCCGCGCATGTGATGACCAATCACGACTTCGCATCGATCGGCATCGAGACGTCCCACGAGTGGATCATGGAGCGCAGCGGCATCGCCGAGCGGCGCCTCGCGAGAAATGGAGAGACCACCTGTTCCATGGCTGCTGACGCTGGTCGGCGCGCCATGGAAGTTGCCGGCGTTCATCCCGGCGAAATCGACATCATAGTGTTGAGCACGGCGACCCCGGACAGGCTGTTGCCATCCACCGCCGTCGACATCCAGGCAGAGCTCGGTGCAACTCGCGCGGCGGCGTTCGATGTTGGCGCTGCGTGCTCAGGCTGGCTGTACGCGATGGCTACCGCCGAAGGTCTCATCATGTCGGGAACCGCCGAGACGATCCTCGTTGTCGGATCGGAAAAAATGAGCGCGATAGTCGATTGGAAAGATCGATCGACTTGCGTGTTGTTCGGAGACGGCGCTGGCGCCGCAGTTCTCAAGCGTTCGAAGAACGGGAAGGGAATTCTTTCGGCCTACATGCGGAGCGATGGCAAGCTCGCCGACCTGCTCTACCGTCCACACGGCGGAGCAACGACTCCAATGTCCGCCGAGGTTTTGGCGAATGGCTCGCATCTGGTGCGGATGGCGGGCCGCGAAGTATTCAAGCATGCTGTGAGATCGATGGCCGATGCGGCTGACCGCGCGCTCGACGGAGCTCGACTCACCGGCTCCGACGTGGATTTGCTCATTCCGCATCAGGCAAACGTTCGCATCATCGAAGCGACGGCGAAGCACGCGGGTATCTCGATGGACAAGGTGTACGTAAACGTCGATCGTTATGGAAACACATCGTCGGCGTCGATTCCGATTGCGCTCGACGAGGCAATCGAGTCCGGGCGAGTAAAAGAGGGTTCAACGGTGATGATGGTCGCCTTTGGCGCCGGATTCACCTGGGCTTCGATGATCATCCGCTTCTAGCGGTGGATATCGTACTTCTTTTCCCCGGTCAGGGCTCGCAGAAACCCGGCATGGGAAAAGATCTTGCCGAGGCGTTCCCGGTGGCCCGTGGAGTTTTCGGCGAAGTTGATGCCGCGCTCGGCGCCGATCTTAGCCGCATCTGCTTTGAAGGTCCGGCCGATGAATTGACCGCCACCAGGAATGCGCAACCGGCGCTTTTCGCGCACGGCGCGGCGGTGTGGGCCGTCGTCGCCGAAACTATGCGCCCGCACGTTCGCGGCGCCGCCGGACACTCGCTGGGCGAGTTCACGGCCTACCATGCGGCCGATTCAGTGGGACTCGCCGGGGGTGCAAGTCTCGTCCGCACTCGTGGCGAGCTCATGTTTGATACTGGGAACGCGAGGCCAGGCACTATGGCCGCCATCCTCGGGACTCCAACCACTTCGGTTGAGGAAATCTGCGAGCGCGCATCCGCGGAGGCTGGGTTGGTCGTACCAGCAAATTTCAACACCGATGAGCAAGTTGTGATTTCCGGTGAGGTGCGCGGCGTCGAGCGAGCCATGGAGCTTGCCAAGGAGGCGGGCGCAAAGCGGGCATTGAGACTGCCCGTTAGCGGCGCGTTCCATTCGCCGCTAATGGAGCCAGCCGTTGTCGGGTTGACGAATGCCATAGCAACCTCGGCGTTCACGGATCCAAAATTTCCCGTTTACTCAAACGTCACGGCGAGTCCGGTGATGACCTCCAGCGAGGCGAAGGAGCTTCTGGTCAAACAGCTCACTTCTCCGGTGCGGTGGTCCACGGAGATGCGCAACATTGCGGCACGTTTTCCGGACGCGTTGTTTGTGGAGATGGGCCCGGGCAGCGTGCTGACAGGTCTCATGGGACGCTTGGTCAAAGGCGCGCGCACCTTTGCATGCGGCACTGCAGCGGAAGTCGAAAAACTCCTCCAGATGGTGGCCTGATGCAGATCGATCTCTCCGGGAAAAACGCGTTGGTGACTGGCAGCACCCGCGGCATCGGCCGGGCGATCGCCGAAGCGCTCGCGTCGAGTGGGGCGCGGGTTGCGGTGGTTGGCCGAGATCTCGGCCGTGCTGAAGAGGCAGCGTCAGCGATCGGTCGGAACTCGAAGGGATTTGCCGCTGACGTCAGTGATACGACGGCGGTTGCCAAGCTCGTGGCGGATGTAGAAGGAGCTTTCGGCGGCATCGATATCCTGGTCAACAATGCGGGCATTACCCGCGATAATCTCGTCATGCGTCTCAAGGACGAAGATTGGGATGCGGTGCTCAACGCCAACCTGCGCGGCGCATTCGCGACAATCCGCGCG
The DNA here is from genome assembly GCA_036263215.1 of Gemmatimonadaceae bacterium. Classification (GTDB taxonomy): domain Bacteria; phylum Gemmatimonadota; class Gemmatimonadetes; order Gemmatimonadales; family Gemmatimonadaceae; genus UBA4720. The sequence continues at coordinate 7,939 of DATAHM010000116.1, read as the reverse complement.
GCATCGCGCGGGATGATGAAGCGACGCAGCGGGCGCATCATCAACATCGCCAGCATCGTCGGACTCATGGGCAACAAAGGTCAGGCGAACTACGCGGCTAGCAAAGCGGGGCTGATCGCGCTCACCAAGTCAGTCGCGAAAGAGCTTGGCTCCCGGAATATTCTGGTGAACGCAGTTGCACCGGGATTCATCGAAACGGAGATGACCGAAGCCATGACTCAGGAGGCACGGGACGCGCTCGGCAAACAGATTGCACTTGAGCGACTGGGCACGGTTAACGACGTGGCCGGGGCGGTTGCCTTTCTGGCCTCTGATCTGGCTTCCTACATCACCGGCCAGGTCTTTGTCGTCGACGGCGGCATGGTGATGTAACTTTGTAGCAGATATTCGCTTAGGTATATTACCCGATCCCCACAAACAGAGGAAATCCATCAAATGGCCGACAATTCCAACAAGGTCAAAGACATCATCGAGAAGGAGCTCGGTGTCGAGCGCGAGAAATTGACGAACGAGGCAAGCTTCATCGAGGATCTCGGTGCGGATAGCCTGGATATCGTCGAGCTCGTGATGGAGTTCGAGAAGGAGTTCAACATCGATATCCCGGATGAAGATGCCGAGAAGCTCCGGACCGTCGGCGATGCACTCGGCTATTTGAACCAGAAGGTCGGAGCGTAATGAAGAGAAGAGTCGTCGTCACCGGCATGGGGGCACTGACCCCCGTCGGAAACGATGTGGCGACGACTTGGCAGGCGCTGATCTCCGGGAAGTCGGGGACGGCGCCGATCACCAAGTTCGACGCTTCGAACTTTCCGGTGAAGTTTGCCGCCGAGCTGAAGGGGTTCAATCCGCTCGATTACATGGATCGGAAAGAGGCCAAGAGGGCGGATCATTACACTCAGTACGCAGTCGCGGCCGCTCGCCAGGCAATGACCGACGCCGGGCTCGCGGATGGCCGGAACGGCATGGACCCGGACCGTATCGGTGTCATCATCGGTAGCGGTATCGGCGGCCTCAAAAGTTTTGAGGAGCAACACGACGTTTATCGGGAGCGCGGCGTCGGAAAAATCTCTCCGTTCTTCATCCCGATGTTCATCGCGGATATCGCGGCCGGGATCGTCTCGATGCAATGGAACGCCAAGGGTCCAAACTACGCTACCGTATCAGCTTGCGCGACGAGTGCTCACGCAATAGGTGATGCATTCCGCACCATCCAGTATGGGGACGCGGACATCATGATTACGGGTGGAGCGGAAGCTACGGTTACCCCTATGGCTATCGGCGGCTTTGCGAACATGAAAGCGCTCTCGGAGCGGAACGACAGCCCCGAGACAGCGTCTCGTCCGTTCGACGCGACGCGTGACGGCTTTGTGATGGGCGAAGGCGCGGGCATTCTGATTCTTGAAGAGCTCGAGCACGCGCTCGCCCGGGGAGCAAAGATCTACGCCGAGCTTGTAGGGTACGGCGCAACTGGCGACGCCTATCATCTGACAGCTCCGGCGCCTGACGGCGAAGGAGCTCAGCGGGCTATGAAGCGTGCATTAAAGGATGCCGGCCTGGAGCCAAAGGACATCCAGTACATCAACGCCCACGGTACATCAACTCCCGCCAACGACTTCAACGAGACGCGAGCGATCAAGGCCGTGTTCGGCGAGGAGGCGAAGAAAGTCAACGTCAGCTCGACCAAGTCTGCTACAGGCCACATGCTCGGTGCCGCTGGCGCAGTCGAAGCAGTGGTGAGCGCGATGGTTGTAGGCAGCGGCATCATTCCTCCGACCATCAACTACCAGACGCCTGATCCCGAGCTGGATCTCAACTACACGCCGAACGTGTGCGTCGAGCGTGACGTGAATGCCGTTCTGAGCAACAGCTTCGGTTTCGGCGGCCACAACACGACGCTGGCAATCAAGCGCTTCGCGCGATAACGCGATGCCTCAAGCAAGCGCTCTAAACCTCGACAGGATCACGGACCGAGACCTTCGCGCGGTTGGTGAGAAGGTTGCGGATGGCGCGCGGCTCTCCAATAGCGACGCCGAGCTTCTGTTCTCGACTCCGGATCTACTCGGCGTTGGAATGCTCGCCGACTACGTGAATCGCCGCAAGCACGGCGACGTCGTGACCTTCGCGGCGAACCAGCACATCAATCCCACCAACGTCTGTTATCTGCGAAAGACCTGCGTGTTCTGCTCCTTCGCCCGGCTGCCGAAGGAGGACGGGGCTTATCACTACACGCTCGATCAGGTCTATGCAGAAGCCGAGACGGCCGCGACCGGATTGACGAAGGAGTTTCATATCGTCGGCGGACTCGATATGAAGGCCGGGCTGCAGTACTACTCGGAGATGTTCCGTGGACTCAAGTCGCGGTACCCGCATGTGCACATCAAAGCACTCACAGCCGTCGAGATAGCCCACATCGCGCGCATCGACAAGGTGTCCGTCGAATACGTGCTGCGCACTTTGCGCGAGGCTGGACTCGACACGTTGCCGGGCGGCGGCGCCGAAGTTTTCGGGAGAGGCGTGCGGATGGCCATCGCCGACAAGAAACTCGCGGCTGAGGACTGGATAGACGTACACCGGACGGCGCACCGATTGGGTATCCGGTCCAACTGCACAATGCTGTACGGCCATGTCGAGACCATTCAGGACCGGGTCGAACATCTGAGGATGCTCCGCGACCTTCAGGACGAATCTGGCGGCTTCCTCGCCTACATTCCGCTCGCCTACCATCCCGACAACAACGAGCTTGGCATCGAGCTCGGCCGTCAGGGAACAGCCACTACCGGTTTCGATGACCTGCGAAATCTCGCCGTCGGCCGGCTCTTTCTCGACAACTTCGACCACATCAAGACGCACTGGATCATGGTCACGCCGTTTCTATCGCAGACTTCACTTGCGTTCGGTGTGAACGATCTGGAAGGCACTGTCGTCCGCGAGAAGATCTATCACGAAGCCGGGGCGCACACCGCGCAGGGCTTGAGCCTCGACGAAATCGTCGATCTGATTCGCTCCGCCGGAAAAACGCCGGCCGAGCGGGATTCGTTCTACAACATTCTCCGCGTGTTCGACCGAAACGCGGCGGCGGCCTGATGAAGATCGGACGCATTCCGTATATCAACTGCTATCCGGTCTACGGAGCGATAGACCGTGGACGTGTCGCACTCGACGCGACGTTGATCGATGGAGTGCCGACCGATTTGAACCGACGCATGAGTGAAGGTGAGCTGGATATCAGTGTCGTCTCCGCAGTCGAGTACGCGCGGGACGCTGAGCGTTACCTACTGCTCCCGGACTTGGCGATCTCCTGCGACGGACCAGTCCGCAGCGTGATGCTCTTTTCGAAGCGGCCTGCTGGGGAGCTTGGCGGGCGCGATGTAATAGTGAGCCGCAGCTCGATGACGAGTGTCGCGCTGCTCGAGCTGTTGTTCGAAAATGTCTGGCGGGCGCGGCCGAAGTTCGTTCGAGGCGATGCCGAGGTGAAAGACGTAGTGCTCGGTGATACCGAAGCCGGTGACGCGCGCCTGGTCATCGGAGACGCGGCACTCGTGCTCGGTTCCAGAAATCGCGACACGTTCCCGTTCGTCTACGACCTCGGCGACGTCTGGAAGCAGTGGACAGGCCAACCTTTCGTTTTCGCCGTCTGGGTAGCGCAGAGGACCACTGACGTAAAGGAGGCGTTGATCGCCCACGCCAGCCTAATCGCATCCCGGAACTGGGGTTTGGCTCATTTACCCGAGCTGGCGGAGCAGGCGCACCAGGCGACGGGGGTCGCACGCGCGGTGTGCGCGGAATATCTGTCCGGTCTCGACTACGGGCTTTCGTATCCGCACCTTGCAGGCTTGACCGAATTCTACCGGCGGCTCGTTGAGCGCGGCCGGATCCCCAATGGCACTCTGACTTTCCTCCCAGCCGCATGAGCGAGACTTCTGAGCTTCTCGACTTCTACACGAATGCGCCGCTTCTGGAGCTGGGCTCTGCCGCCGATCGCGTGCGTCAGGAAAAGCATCCGGGAAACACGGTCACCTACATCATCGACCGCAACATCAACTACACCAATGTCTGTGTCGCTGATTGCGGGTTCTGCGCGTTCGCCCGGCGGCCCAAACATGGCGAAGGCTACACACTCTCGTTCGAGCAGATCGGTACCAAGATCGATGAGTTGAAGGCACTTGGCGGCGTGCAGATTTTGATTCAGGGCGGACACAACCCGTACATCCCCTTCGAGTGGTACCTGGATTTGATGCGCTACATCAAGCGCAACCACCCAATCCACATCCATGGCTTCAGCCCCAGCGAAATTGATTTCTTCGCAAAGCTGTTCCGGATGGAAGCGGTCGAAGTCATTCGCGAGCTCCGGAAGGCTGGACTCGATTCGATCCCTGGTGGCGGCGGGGAAATACTCGTCCAGCGCGTGCGCGACATCGTTGCGCCCAAGAAAGCCGGCGCCGACCGCTGGCTCGAGATCATGGAGCTCGCGCACAACGAGGGAATGAAGACGTCCGTCACGATGATGTATGGTCTCGGCGAAACCCTCGCCGAGCGCCTCGAGCATCTCCAGAGGGTGAAGGCCGTACAGCAGCGCACCGGCGGATTCACGGCTTTCATCTGCTGGCCATTGCAGCCCGAGAACACACCTACGATGTCGCACCAGCCCAAAACGGGCGCGACCGAGTACCTGCGCACCGTCGCCTTTGCGCGGGTGGTACTGGACAACGTTCCCAATCTCCAGGCGAGCTGGGTCACCATGGGCATGAAGATCGGACAGATCGCACTGCGGTTCGGGTGCAACGATTTCGGGTCGCTGATGATCGAGGAAAACGTCGTCTCTGCCGCCAACACCACCCACCGCACATCGACGGCGGAAATGGAGCGACTGATTCGCGACGCCGGGTTTACACCGGCGCGCCGCAAACAGGACTACACACTCATCGAACCGGTCCCGGCGATCCGCGCCGATGCCGCGTGACCGCAGCGGTGCGCCTGAACCGCCGCAACTCGCTGTAGGAACCTCGACGACTCGAGTCGGCATCGGGTACGACTCTCATCGCTTTACTTCTCGCCGCCCACTGATTCTGGGAGGCGTTTTGATTCCGGATGTCCCTGGTCTTGAAGGGCATTCTGACGCCGACGCGATCTCACATGCGATTACCGACGCGATCCTCGGGGCGGCAGGCCTCGGAGACATCGGCGAGATGTTTCCGGACAGCGCGGTCGAGAACAAGGATCGGCACTCGATCGGCATGCTCGAGGCCGCCGTACTAAAGCTTTCGGCGGCTGGATACGAAGTGGGCCAGGTCGACGTCAGCGTGATCGCTGAGGTTCCGCGCTTGAGCGCGCATCGCGATGCGATTCTGCGGCGACTGGCGACAGCGCTAGGTATCGATTCCACGAGCGTGAGCGTCAAAGGAAAGACTAACGAGGGCATGGGTTGGATCGGCCGCAAGGAAGGTCTTGCCTGCATCGCCGTCGCCACGATCAACCGGAAACGCTAGCGAATGCTCGAATCGATAACGGGGTGGCTTGGTGATCTGCCCCTGAGCTCGCTGTATGCGACAATTGGCGTCCTCTCGGCCTTCGAGAATTTTTTTCCACCATTCCCCTCTGATGCCGTAATCGCGTTCGGCAGCTTTCTCGCCGACAGGGCGCATGGATCGCCTTTCACGGTTTTTTTCCTTGGATGGTTCGGAAACGTGGCCGGTGCCTGCATTACCTACACTCTCGGAAGACGTTACGGATCCAAAGCATTCTTGAGGCGGCTGGAGAAGTTTGCCGGACCTGACGCCGAGCAGCGGATCAAGCAGCTGCACAAACGGTACGGCTTTGCAGGGTTGTTCGTGAGCCGCTTCCTGCCGGGCGTCCGCGCAATTGTGCCTCCGTTCGCCGGCGCGATGGAGCTCCCTGCCTTCAAGGTGATTCTGTCCGTCGCGAGCGCCTCGGCGGTGTGGTTTGCACTGATTACGTTTCTGGCATTCCGCGCCGGGGACAACTGGGATATGGTCGAGCACTATATCGTTCGATCGGGGAAAGTTGCAGGCGGAATCGCGGTTGGAATCGTGGTACTGGCGGTAGGCATCTGGGCTATCAAACACTATGGCAAGAAACGGAAGCGTTAGCGCGCTGGATGATGCGGTAGCCCGGGCATTTTACGTCGAGCGTTTTGCCGATTTTCTTGCCCTCGAACAGGGCGCATCTGTCAGAACGAGCGAGGCTTACCGGCTCGACCTCGCGCGGTTCGTCACCTACGCGGCGGTGAAGGGAGCCAAGGCTCCGACCGACGTAACCGCGCGGACGCTGCGCGAATATGTCTACCACTTGAAGGACGTCGGGCTCGCGCCTGCCTCGATCAGAAGGAACGTCTCCGCTGTCCGCACTTACTTCAAGTTCTTGATCGGCGAAGGCCACGTTGTTCGCGATCCGAGTGAACGTCTCGAGACGCCAAAGCGGTGGCGCACTTTACCGGAAGTCCTCGGCGTAGAGGAAGTGGAGAAGCTTCTAACCGCACCAGCGCTCACAGAGCCGCTCGCTTTCCGCGACAGAGCCATGTTGGAGCTAGCTTATGGCGCTGGTCTCAGGGTGTCAGAGTGGATCTCGCTCGGCGTACGCGATGTGATGCTGCAGGATCATCTGGTTCGGGTCTTCGGAAAAGGGGCGAAGGAACGCCTGGTACCAATCGGCAGGAAAGCGATTGGCGCGACTGCAGTATATCTTCGCGAGTTAAGGCCTTCGCTGGAAAAAGGCGAAGGGAAGGGAGTACTCTTTCTTAACGCGCGCGGGCAGCCGATGACGCGAATGGGGGCGTGGAAGATCTTGCGCAAATACGTGAAGCAAGCCGGTATCACCAAACCTGTTTCGCCCCACACGCTCCGACACTCCTTCGCGACGCACCTGCTCGAGGGCGGTGCGGACCTGCGAGCGGTGCAGGAGATGCTCGGACACGTCGATATCTCGACAACGCAGATATATACGCATATTGACCGTGAATACCTGCGGAGCGTTCACAAACAATTCCATCCGCGCGCCTGATATTCTTGATGCTGCTCATCCTCGATAACTACGACTCCTTTACGTACAATCTCGTTCAATATCTCGGCGAGCTGGGCGAGAGCCCGGTCGTTCGGAGAAACGACGAGATTTCCGTAGATGATATCGGCGCGATGGGGGTGACTCGACTTGTAATATCTCCGGGGCCGTGTACGCCTTCCGAAGCCGGCATCACCGTCGCCGCCGTGCGCAAATGGGGCAGCTCCATTCCGACGCTTGGAGTCTGCCTCGGTCATCAGGCGATCGGGGAGGCATATGGTGGCAAGGTTGTGCGCGCTCGCACCCTCATGCACGGCAAGACCTCGCGCGTCACTCACGATGGCCGTGGCATTTTCAGGGATATCGAAAGTCCGCTCGAAGTGATGCGCTACCACTCCCTCGTCGTCGATCCCGACTCTTTGCCGAAGGAGCTCGAGATCGTCGCTCGCTCCAGAGACGACACCACCGAAATTCACGCAATCAGGCATCGCGTGCATCCCGTCTGGGGGGTTCAGTTTCACCCGGAATCAATTCTTACCCAGAGCGGCAAGGCCATCCTGAAAAACTTTTTGACCCTGTATCCATGAGAGTCACATTCGTCGGGATTCTCCTGCTTGGATTTGTTCCTCATTTTCTCGCTGCCCAGGACACGACGGCGACGGCGGCGGAAGACACTTCGTATTCCGAGTACCACGAGTCGCCGATCTCGTTGCCGCTCGGATTCGGCGTCCGAATTCCCACTTACGATCGAGTGAATGGGCTCACCCTTCCGTGGGGTCCGCAACTCAACCTCGGCGATGAGCGGCTCCAGCTGGACGCCCTGGTGAGCTATCGCTCGAACCTCGGGAAATGGGATCCGTCGATCAGCGGATTTCTGCGGCCCGGCGGTGATAACGAGATCAAGATATTTGCGGGACGCGGCACT
>DATAHM010000115.1:0-10712 GCA_036263215.1 Gemmatimonadaceae bacterium | reverse complement strand
CCGATTGCCCATGGCACGGTGGGATGGAGCGTTCCTACTATCTCGCGATCGACCTGCTCGTAGTCGCGTACCGCGGGAAGCTGCAGATCAGCGGCGGGGATGTTCGGACGCCGCGGCTCCTCGGTTGGCGGGACGGGTCGTGTAAGTGTTGCCATCGTCAGACGCTCCCGGACACCGGCGACGGGTAATTCACTTTCTTCAGGTAAACCACTGCGGTGTAGGTATTGAGCTCCTCGAAGACGTGGTAGGCTCGAGCGTCTCTCGCGAGCTGGGTTACAGTCCAGTTCTCATCAGCCGCGTCACCAAACACGAGCGCGCGCGAAGGACACGACGCCGCGCACGCCGTCGTGAATTCATCCGGTTTGAGTGCACGCTGCTCGGCCGCCGCGCGATTCTCGGCCTCCCTTATTCGTTGCACGCAGAACGTGCACTTCTCCATAACTCCTTTGCCGCGCACAGTGACATCGGGGTTGAGCTGCCAGTTGAGCGGCTCCGGGAAAGCGTACTGAGGCCGTGCTGGTTCTCCGTAACCGAACCAGTTGAAATAGCGAACCTTGTAAGGACAGTTGTTGGAGCAGTAACGCGTGCCGACGCACCGGTTGTAGACCTGAACGTTGAGTCCGTCCGGCGAGTGATAGGTCGCGTAGACAGGACACACCGGCTCGCACGGCGCGTTGCCGCAATGCTGGCACATCATGGGGATCAGGCGCGTATCGAAATTCGCGCTCCCGTCTTCGCCGCCTTCGTAGTAGCGCTCGATTCGGATCCAGGCCATCTCGCGGCTGCGAGTTATGTTCGCGCCGAAGCCTTTTCGGTCGGGCACGACCTGGGGCGTTTGCCAATCCGCCCCTACCGTCGGGATGTTGTTCTCCGCATAGCACGCGCTGACACACGCCGCGCATCCCGTACAACGGGCGAGATCGACCGTCATCGCCCAGCGACGTTTAGTCATTCCCGACCAGTGATTCGGGTCGTACATGCCCTTGATGTTCGAGCGCTGAGTTCCCTGATCGCCCTGCGCATCGTTCGCGACCGGAGACCTAAGTCCCGGCAGGAATTCATGGTTTGCATCGCCCGGCATCTCTTCGCCGTGCTCCGCCCCGCCCTCCGGACGCTCGCCTGCGGGAGTTTCGAGCCCGCCCTGTGATGCGATATCGGATGCGTTCGCATTTCCTGTATCGTGGCCCGGCCGACCGGCTCGAAGATCAGCGATCGCAATCGCCTGCCCGATTCCTCGACCATGCTGCCGCGAAGAACCTTCGGTGGTGACGAGCAGATCGCTGCCGCCTGCCTTGGTCACCTTCGCCTTCGTGGACACGTACGCAACGCCACCAGCGCGATTCTCAGCCGGCGGCAAAATCTCGAGCGGATTGAAACCGGATTTCGCGTAGCGACCAGCGTGGGTGTGTCCGCGACCAGTTGCGATGGCAATCGTATCGCGCTGCACGCCTGGATACCGCATGACGGGAAGTTGTACGCTGCCCGCGGAGGTCTCGATCGTGACGCGATCGCCATTCATGAGGCCCATGTTTTCCGCGGTCACCGGGTTGATCTCCGCGACGGTCTGCCAACAGATCTTCGTGACTGGATCGGGAATTTCCTGAAGCCATGGCTTGTTGGCGCCGCGGCCATCGGCAATGAACGGATGCGGATAGAGCGCGAGATACATGTTGCCGCTCGACTGTTCGATGGGCTTTGCAGCCCACGTCGCGGGAACCGGTCTCGCAGTAGTCGGCGTGCCGAGCGTACCGGCAACGACGCCGTGCGGAAGCGCAGCGTCGAGTCCCGCCGCTCCTCCGGGAAAGCGACCAATCAGCCAGCTTCGGTAATCCGCATTTGGATAGCGAGCGGCAGCTCCAGGATCCTTCTTGGCAATCGCGATGAGAACATCGGAGGTTGCGCGAGTGTCGAACACCGGATCCATCGTCGGCTGTTGCAGTGAAATAGTTCCGCGCACCGGCTCCGCATCGCCCCATTGCTCGAGCGGATGATGATCTGGAAGAATGAGATCCGCGAGCTCGGATGTCTCGTCAGGGTAACTCGAGAAGCTCACCTTGAAGCGCACTTTCGCCATCGCCTGCGCGAAACCAACCGATTTGGGCAGCGTGAACGCCGGATTTGCGCCACGCACCATCAGCATCGACACGCCTCCCGCGTTCATTCGCGATACCAGCGCGCGTATCTCCGCCGGCGACGCCATCCCGTCGAAGCCCAAATAGCCCTCGGCGGGCTTGATCGTGACACCGACATTCCCCTGCGACTGATTCAATGCGTTGGCGGCCAGCGCTACCTCGAGCGCATCCGCTCCGCCGCCGCCCGCCAGAACCATGCTCGGCTTCGTCGATGCAAACTCACGAGCGAACGCATCGAGAATAGTTGCGCTGACACCCGTCGCCTGTGACGCTTGTTGGGGGCTCAGCTGCCCACCCAGCATGCGCACGATGGCGATCTCGGTACCCGGACGACAATCGATCCACTGATCCGCGTTGAGTCCGGTCAGTGATCGGCGCGCACCAACGTATACGACGCGCGGCGCGCGGTCATGATCCGCGCGCGCATCAGCGAAGTCCAGCTGCTGCGGGACCATCGCGCCCCAGGTATCCAGAAAATCAGCGCCGATCGAAACGACCAGTCGTGCCGCGCGGAAATCGAGGCGCGGCCATGCAACTCCGTACGTCTGCCGGTTCGCAGCGATCGTTGCATGATCTGCACTGGCATCGTAGCTGAGATGCGGCGGCATTCCGAAACCGGCGAGCCAGGCATCGAGGAACCCGGGGAAACTTCCAGACTCATGCTGATTGATGAAGACGGAGCTCCCGGCACCGCCCCGGCTCCGAATCTCTCCGAAATTTTGCGCGAAGAACTGCAGCGCCTGATCCCAGCTCACTTGCTCGAGGCGGCCGTTTTGCCGGATCATCGGACCGCGATACCGGTCCGGATTGTAAAGCCCTTGAAGCGCGGCTTGTCCGCGCGCGCACAATGCTCCGCGATTTACCGGATGCTCGGGGTTTCCCTCGAGCTTGATGGTCCGTCCGTCCCGCGTCTCGGCCACAACGCCACACGCTGCCGAGCACTCACGACAGGTCGTGGCATAGTACGTCGAGACACCCGGCACCGTCTGGTCAGGCGAGACCAGATATGGTATGAGCTTCTCGACTTTCTCCGACGTGCAGCCGAGCATCGTAGTGGCGGCCGTGCCCACGCTCAGGACTTTGAGAAAGTCCCGGCGCTTCACCGCCGTCCCCTGTGCTGTTGGTTTCTCCGCCTCAGTGCTCATTCGATGCTAGTAGTGGCACGCACTGCAGTCGTATCTCGCGCGAAACGGCGGATTCGACTGGCCGATGTGGCAGTTGATGCACCATCCCATGTTGAGCGACGATGCCTGGTAGACCTGTTTCATGTTCTGGATTTGTCCATGACACGTCTGGCAGGTCACGCCCGCGTTGACGTGGCGCATGTGCGGAAAGTGGACGTACTCTGGCAGCTTGTGGAGGCGGATCCAGGGAACCGGCTGCTTTTTGTCCCAGAACGCTGCGAGCTTCTTGATCTCGGCCTTGTTGTCGTCCGTCGTACCTGCGACGACTGTGTGGCAGCCCATGCACGTCCCCATCGCGGGGAGACCGGGATCAAAGGATTTATTGGCGGAATAGTGGCAGTAGAGGCAGTTCATCTTCAACGTGTCCACGTGAATCGTGTGGCGAAACTTGACCGGTTGCACCGGACTGTTTCCTTCCGACGAAGAGGCGCCGCTGTATGCAGAGAGCATGGTGGCGAGTGCAGCGATGCATATGAATCCAGGCACCGCCAGCCATCTGCTTCGCAAGTTCATCCGCGATTAGTCGTGTAAAGGCGAGTTAATCGATCGGCTTTGTGAAGAATTTCACAAGCAAATCGACAGGCGGAAAAATGTCCGGACAGGTTTGCTCGCGCAAGTGCGCGTCACTGCTGCAAACCTCCTGCCTTTCCCTTAGTGATGCGGTCGATTGTTCGAACGACCTCGATAAAAATCGCTCGCAGCATAGCGAGCTCGCGCGCGTCCGGCGCAATTCGGTAAAACAAAGTGCGCACCGTTCGCATGATGTGTTCGTGGAAGCGCGTCTTGAAGAACTCGATCGCCTGGAGCGCGCGCTCGGTATCAGCGAACAGCTTCTCGTAATCTTCGGCGGTTGCGGGTGGCGCGTCCTTGCGGGGCGGAGCAAGTTCACGCGTAGCGTCCGCCGCCGTCAGGTGCAGCTCATACAACGCGAGCAATACAGCCTGCGCGAGATTGAGCGACGCGTGATTGGTCGTCGGAATGGTGACCACGATATGCGCGCGGTCGAGAATTTCGTTGGGGAGCCCCTTGTCTTCGCGGCCGAACAGCACCGCGACAGGTCCTTCGCGGGCAAATGACAGCAGCTCGCCGCTTGCCGCTCGTGGGGTAGTGACATCGCGCTTTGCCGCGCGCCTTCGCGCGGTGAAGCCCGCGACCCGGACGCAGCCGTCGAGCGCTTCATCGATGGTGTCGCAGTTCCGGATTCGCTGGATGATGTCGCCGGTATCGTGTGCGATGCCCTCGAGCCGCCATGGATCATACTCCACGGAGCGCACGAGATAGAGATCCGAGCAACCCATGTTTTTCATCGCGCGAATGGTGGCGGCGATGTTGACCGGATCCTGCGGCTCGTAAAGGACGACGCGGACCGCTGACAATATGGAGGTCGACGCTGCCGGGGCTGCGTCCGGATCTCGTTTAGGGGTGCGCGTCATCGCGAAAATATGAAATGCTGTTCCCTCGTTTCGTCTCGGCGCGAAGCGAGGGAACAGCATTTGTCCGCCGAGGCGAGGTGCGCCGCGGCGTGCTACTCTGTGGCGCTATACGACTGGTCGGCCGGTGATCAGGCGATAGATGACAACAATCACCGCGATCACCAGGAGAATATGAATCAGGCCGCCGCCCACGTGTACAACGAAGAACCCAAGTAGCCAAAGGATGAAGAGAATTACTGCGATCGTCCAAAGCATGATGGCATCCTCGCAAGAAGTGAATTCACCTGGCGTCACGGAAGATGTTTTCCAGGTATCGCACAGCGGCATCACCGTCTGAGCGTTATGCTACGCGACTCTATGCAAGATGGCAACCAGTATGCCCCGCCCTCGTTACGGTGACGGTTGAAACAGATCGTTTTGCGCAGACGCATCGTATCGAACGCGCCCCGCGTCGATTCGCGCGAAGGATGTAAGGCGATGTTCCTGAATACCGGCATCGAGGATGTGCCAAACTGAAACACCTCGCGCCGTGGCGGCGTCGGAGATGAGGGAGCGATGGCAGCGCCATGGGACGGCTTCAGCGCACATGATGACCGTACGCTCGGAGCGTGCTACGCGAAGGAGATCGTCAAGGGCCGCGCCAAAGCGCGGGGTCTCCATATAGTCCGCGTATCCGCGGAAACTATCGTTCCGCCACTCTGTATTGTGGGAATCCTTGCGTGCTCGTCGTCGACCACCGAGATCGGGCGCATGGGAGTAGGCTATTCCGACACCCGCCAGCGACTTTGCGAGCTCGGATCCGTTGAAGTGCGGATAGCGCCTGGATGCGGGAAAGGCGCGCACATCCACCAGATGCGTCACGCCTTCCCTGACCAGGAGCCCGAGAAATTCCTCGAGCGATCTGGTTGAGTGCCCTATCGTGAAAAGCTTATCTCGGTCCACGCTCCACGAAGCTGCCGCCTTCGACGCGCGGCGTCCCGGACGCCGGTGTAATTCCGGTGGATCCGGTTTGATGGAGCGCCTGGCGGCCGAGCAGAATCCTGGTCGCTCGCACATCGTGCCCCATGTCGATGAGGAGCAAGGCGAGATCACCGCTCCCCCAGAGTAGTCCGGCGAGCACGACGAGGCGGCTCATTTCGCCAAGCAGGGTGGGAATGGAGGTGGTGCCCTGTGTGACGAGGCCTGTGATGATCTCCGAAACCAGCAGCAGGAGAAGAATAATGGCCATCAGCTTGAACAGCTTCGACAGGTACCCGAGGCCCACGTACGGCTCGAGATCAGCGAGGCGAACAGGCATTGCCGGATCCCGCTTTGGGTTGGCAGGTGCATGCCGGTGATCCTCAGTGGGCGTCGAGGGGCTACCGGTGGTTGTCGTGTCCATTAGCTGTCTCCTGTTCCGATCCAGCGAGCGGGATAGCCTCGCGTATCTATATGGGTGAACGGCCCGTGCGCCGACGTGCCAGAATATATGCCGCACCCTCCTATCAGCGAAGGGTGTGCCCGCTCGACGCGGTTGACCGCATCCTGAATGACCTTGGCATCTGCAATATTCACGCGCCCGTCGTGGTTCAAGTCGTCCATGGACCCGTTTCCATCGTTATCGATGAAGATGTCGTTGGCATCTCCGTACATGTGACGGCTCAGGGCCGCGCGTCCACGCGGGTCACCGCCGCCCGCGTTGTATTGCGGCGTTCTGAAGCCACTCATCACCCTTACGCCGGCCGGATTGATGCCATGCTGTCTCAGGTCTTCGAGGACAAGCTCGTCCTTGTCGATCATCTTGAGATCTATGACTACATACTTGGGCCAGACGTTCTGTTGATCATGCGGAAGGAAATCGCGGAGCCTGAAGTGCTCCGAGAGCCTGGTGTCCTCGTTCTGCGGTGTCACCTCGATGAACCCACTCGGTGGATCGTAATGCACTCCGGGCTGGCCCCTTCGTGCCGCCGGCCAGTTGCCGATGTAATAGAGACCGAGCCGGCTCCCATGCTTCTCGGCCGCTGGCCTCAGAGTTATCACGCTGAAATCCGCGAGTGGCTTGATAGCGTTGCCGGCTTTGAGCGCAAGATTCCAGATGCCGGGTTTTTGCGGAGCTACGAGTTTGGAGGTCGATTCAGCGGCAGCGCCTGACGAAAACGTGGCGACGGTTCCCGGCGGGAGAGTATCCGCGAGGATCGGAGTTATCGGGGTACCAGGCTGTTGTATGCGGACTCTGAGCTTCCCGCTCTCGCCACGCGCCGGAGCCGCCAGAGCACTCAGCGCCGCATTGGTGAGATAAGCAACCGAGTGCGCGTCACCATCTGTGAGCGCCGAAGCAATGTTCGCAGTCGCGGCCGTCACGCCAGTGTCGCCAGCAGCGCGTGCGCGTGCGATCGACCATGACCATCCCATCGCGAACAAGACAAGGAGAGCGATCGAGAACACATTGAACATTCGCTCAGCTCTTCCGGGCGATTGCCGGAAACCGCGCGGCTTCCGCTCGGGGAATGCGAGCTGCCACGCACCCGGAGTTGCTTTGCGCGGCGGCGGAGTTGAACTTGAACGTCGCTCTTCCATTCTATCTCTCTCCAAGCGCGTTGATGCAGTCAGTCTCTGAGCTGTTCCACCGCTTCTCTGATCTTAATACACTCGTCCAGACTGCCGGCCTAGTCGGATTGACCGCGATAATCTTCTCGGAGACCGGTCTCCTGTTCGGTTTTTTTCTGCCCGGAGATTCGCTCCTCGTAACTGCGGGCCTGTTCGCTGCCACCGGCGCTCTCAAAATATACGAGTTGGTGCTTGCCCTCACGCTCGCCGCGATCTGTGGCAACTCGCTCGGGTATTTCATAGGTCGATCAACTGGTCCACGCATCTTCAACAGAGAGAACAGCCTCTTCTTCAACAAGAAACATGCTATCCGCGCACAGCACTTCTACGAAAAGCACGGACGCATGACGATCATCCTCGCTCAATTCATGCCCATAATCCGCACCTTCTCGCCCGTCGTCGCCGGCGTAGGCGGAATGAGGTTCGCGACTTTTTTTCGGTTCAACGCTATCGGCGCGATCCTTTGGGTGTGGAGTATGCTGGGGATTGGGTACTTCCTCGGCAACTACATTCCCGGTGTGGACAAGCACATCGAGATCGTGGTCGCAATCGTGATCTTCATCTCGATTCTGCCCGGGATTATCGGGAGTCTCCGCGCGCGACGTCGTGCGCAGCTTGCGAGTGACGCTGCCGCAAGTGGGGATGCCTGATCTCGAAGGAAACAACCGTACGCGTCACGCTCGCTGACGACACCACTGAGGAGAACTACAATGGCTTTCACGCTACCGCCCCTTCCCTACGACTTTTCTGCACTTGAGCCGCACATAGATGCGAAGACCATGGAGATCCACCACGACAAGCACCATCAGGCCTACGTCAACAACCTGAACGCGGCGATCGAGAAGGCGCCCGAGCTCGCGAGCAAGTCGTTGGACGACCTGATGAAAAGTGTGAACACTTTACCGGAAGCCGTGCGGACTGCCATCCGAAACAACGGCGGCGGCCACTGGAATCACTCAATGTTCTGGCAGATCATGGCACCGAAGGCAGGCGGAGAGCCCGGCGGTAAAGTCGGTGACGCGATTCGAAAGTCGTTCGGAGACTTCGCCAAATTTCGCGAACAGTTCGCCGCTGCCGCTGCTGGTCGATTCGGATCGGGCTGGGCCTGGCTCGTGAACTCAGGCGGCAAGTTGTCGATCACCAGCACGCCGAACCAGGACAACCCTTTGATGGACGGCCAGCGAGCAATCCTTGGCGTCGACGTCTGGGAGCACGCCTACTACCTGAAGTACCAGAACCGTCGGCCCGACTACGTCAACGCCTGGTGGAACGTGGTCAATTGGGGCGAGGTCGAGAAGAGGTTCAACTCGTAGGGCATCTCGGCGGATAGGTTGGTGCGCTTCGGCCGGCAATTCAAATACTGAAGCGGGCAGCACTCAGCGCTTAAGCTGGAGCCTTTGAGCTTTTGTAGATCTGTCCGGAATTCCAGGTCTTGCTCGCTCCGAGCAGGCGTTTGTCTCAGCCGTTTCAGATCTCAGCTGGTCAGAAGGGGTCGAACTCACAGCTTAGCGCCAAGACCTAGCCTCTTTAGCTATAGAGCGGCCAGAGAAAGAGAGCGCCAGATCGCCAGTATGAAAGCTGTCAGCTCCGGCTACAAAGCTAAGTGCTGCCTGCTTCAGTATTAGAGTTCCAGAGGAAGCGTCCCGTTCCTCGACGCCGAGATGCGACCCGCAGCGCCTTAACGAGCAGCCTCACCTTCGAGGTAAGTGTACCCCTCGAGTCCCGCGATGTACTCGGCGATGAAGCTGTTCGCCTCGGGCCGAGCGAGGGACGTCGCGTTCGCAACCTTTCGCCTGAAGGTCGCCAAAAGATCAGAGGCCCTGAATTGCACGTACGCGAGCACTTCAGTCACCGTGTCGCCGTGCACAAGGTCCGTCACCTCGTACCCCTTTGATTGCGAGAGTCGAATGTGTACCGCGTTCGTGTCACCAAAGAGATTGTGCAGATCACCGAGAATCTCCTGGTACGCGCCGGTAAGAAAAATCCCGATGATGTACGGGTCGCCGTCGTTGAACGGATGCAGCTCAAGGCTGGGGCGGGACGCCCGGTCGCCGATGAATTTCTCGATCTTCCCATCCGAATCGCAGGTCACATCCTGGATTGTCCCGCGACGCGTCGGCTCCTCGTTGAGTCGATGGATAGGCATGATCGGAAAAATCTGATCGATCGCCCAGCTGTCCGGCAGCGACTGGAACAGCGAGAAGTTGCAGAAGTACCGGTCTACCATCGTAGCCTCGAGATCATCGATGATATCCGAGAACTCGTCCCGATCGCGCTGAGCAATCTTCGCAACGGCGGCAATCGTCGAGAGATAAATCTGCTCCGCTATCGCGCGGTCGCGGAGCGTCAGAACTCCGCTATTGAACAACTCCTGCGCACGCTCCTTATCGAACGTCGCATCGTGGTACACCTCGCGAACCCGCTTCTTGGAAACCTTTTTGGCGAGCGATGCAAAATCGGCGGCCATCTCGTGCAGCAGGGTGTGATGATCGTCGTTTAGCTCGGGTACGCTGTTGTCGGCCTGTGATTCGACGTCGATGACGCTGAGGAGCAGAAGCGCATGGTGGGCGGTGAGCGCGCGCCCAGATTCACTGATAATGTGCGGCATCGGCAGCTCGTGTTCGCGACACGCCTCGGCCAGCGTGTAAATCACGTCGTCCGCGTACTCCTGAAGGGTGTAGTTGACGCTCGCCTGGGAGGTCGAGCCACTCCCGTCATAGTCGACGCCGAGTCCGCCTCCGACATCGACGTGGGTAATATCGACGCCCAGCCCTCTGAGCTCGGCGTAGTAGCGCGATACCTCCTGCAAACCCGCTTTGATGTATCGGATGTCGGTGATCTGCGAGCCCAGATGAAAATGAATCAGCTTGAGGATATCGAGACGTCCCGCCGCCTTGAGCTTGTCGACCAGCTTTACCAACTGCGCTGTGCTGAGGCCGAACTTCGATTTCTCACCGCCGCTCTTCGCCCACCGGCCGGAGCCTTCTGAGTAAAGCTTGATGCGAACTCCCGCAGTCGGGGTCACGCCCAGCTCGTCGGCAACCTGCAGCAGCACATCTACTTCGCTCAACTGCTCGAGCACTATGAAAACCTGGTGTCCGAGTTTCTGCCCCATTAGGGCAAGACGCATGAACTCTTCATCCTTGTAGCCGTTGCACACGATCATGTGATCGGTGTGCTCGGCCAGGCCCAGTACCGCCTGCAGCTCCGGCTTGCTACCGCACTCGAGGCCCACCCCGGCGACCTTCCCAAAATCGACGATCTCTTCAACTACGTGTCGCTGCTGGTTCACCTTGATCGGGTACACCGTCGTGTAACCACCTTCGTAGGCGTATTCGGCGCGCGCGCGCGAAAATTTCTCGTTGAGTGATTCGATG
>DATAHM010000114.1:0-6599 GCA_036263215.1 Gemmatimonadaceae bacterium | reverse complement strand
CCGCGAGAGATCGCCCATTCCTTGATGACCTGAGCGACAACCGGGGCAATCGCACGGTCGAGCTTTTTGCCTTGTCGGATGGAAGCAGCGAGACTGCCGAACACTTCGCGCGGGAGTTTGTCGCGCAGCTGTCTGACTCCGAGGGTATTGACGCCGAAGTATTTGGAAGTGGCGCCAGGAATCCCATCCTTATCGAAGCCCGGCGCGACCCTGGGCGAGCGATTGGTGAGTTCCTGGATCACTGCTTTTCTCGAGCTGATGGCGGGGGCTGTCATTGGGGTCTGCGCTGGTTTATGTAAGGCAAATCGTGCATAAAATGCACAGTTGATCGATCAACTTGCTGATTTTTAGACCTTGATGCAAGGAATAGGCACAATTTCTTGCTAAAATTGCAAAAATCTGCTGAGATGGCTACGTTCTCGACATGACCCGCCATCGCTCTCAGATCCCCGACACCGCCGGCGCAACTGCGAAAGACATCCTGGATCTCGCCGCTCACAACAACGTTCGATTTCTGAGACTTCAATTCACGGACATCCTTGGCATCAACAAGAACGTTGAGATTCCTGCCTCGCAATTCGAGAAAGCCCTGGCTGGGGACATCATGTTCGACGGATCCTCGATTGAAGGATTCGTCCGTATCGAGGAGTCGGACATGCTCCTCGTTCCCGACCTCAGCACTTTCCAGGTTTTCCCGTGGGGTGATGAGTCGAGTCGAGTGGCGAGACTGATATGCGATATCAAGACCACGAATGGGAGTCCGTTTGCCGGCGATCCGCGCGGCGTTCTCCGGAAGGTGATCGGTCAGGCCGCCGAGCTTGGCTACACGATGAACGCCGGCATGGAGGCCGAGTTCTTCATGTTCAAGCCGAGCGTAGAGGATGCGCCTTCGACGGCGACGCACGACGTCGGCTCGTACTTCGATCTCGCGCCCGCGGATTTGGGAGAAGATGCCAGGCGCGCGATCGTCGATGTACTGGAGAGGATGGGTTTCGAGGTGGAAGCCGCGCATCACGAAGTCGCCCACGGGCAGCACGAGATCGATTTCAGGTATGCGGACGCGCTCAAGACGGCGGACAACATCACGACCTTTCGATTTGTGGTCAAATATGTAGCGCGCACCTTCGGATTGACTGCGTCCTTCATGCCGAAGCCGATCTTCGGGCAGAATGGAAGTGGGATGCACACGCACCAATCGCTGTTTCGCGACAAGGAGAATGCGTTCTGGGACAAGAGCGCGGAATTCGAGTTGTCGAGTACCGCACTTCACTACATCGGTGGACTGCTCCGACATGCGCGCGGCTTCACTGCCATAACCAATCCATTGGTGAACTCCTACAAGAGACTCGTCCCGGGCTACGAGGCGCCGGTGAACGTAGCCTGGTCGATGAAAAATCGATCGCCGATGATTCGCATTCCGGACCGGAGAGGAACGGGAACCCGGATCGAGCTTCGGATTCCCGACCCGTCGGCAAATCCGTACCTCGCGCTTGCCGTGCAGCTCGCCGCGGGTCTGGATGGAATCGCGACGAAGGCGGACGCTCGAGAGCCCGTCAACACCAACATCTGGGAGATGTCCCACCGCGAGAAACGTCGCCTGAGGATCGACGATCTCCCACACAATCTCGAGGAAGCATGCAATGAGCTCGAGAAGGATACGGTGGTGACCGACGCGCTTGGGGAGCACATAACGACCCAATTCCTCGCTGCGAAGAGATTGGAGTGGGAGGAGTACATCACCCAGGTCTCGCAGTGGGAGCTGGACAACTACCTGGCGAAATACTGACGCGTGACTGGATTTTGTGGAGCTTGGCGACTGGACGCGACGCAACTGTGAATTCCATTCCGATTGCGCTCACGCTACTGCGACTGTTGCTCGCCCCGGTGCTCGTGTGGATGGTATACGTCGACGCGTCGGAGATGTGGTTCGCCACTGCAGTGTCCTTGGCTTTCGCGTCTGATTATCTCGATGGAGTCGTGGCGCGACGTCTCGGTGTGGCGACCCCGGCGCTCCGACATTTCGATAGCAGAGCAGACCTGGTTTTTTATGCGACCGCAGCCTGGGCGGTCTGGATGCGGAGGCCGGATGTCGCGCGAGCGGTAGCGGTCCCCGCGCTAGTCGTCATCGGGCTCGATGTCCTTCGATACATCTTCGACTTTGCCAAATTCGGTAGAGACGTGGCTTATCATGCGTGGAGCTCCAAGGTCTGGGGTCTCTCGCTGGCGTTGGCGCTCGTGCTACTGCTCGGCTTCGGAATCGTTCAGCCGTTCGTCTGGATTGCTGTCTGGTTGGGAGTCATCGCTCAGATCGAGGGGCTTCTGATCTCTGCCGTCCTGCCGCAATGGACGACCGATGTCCCTACGATTTTTCGCGCGATGGATTTAAAAAAGGGGCGAACATCACCTCCAAGACGGGGTAAAAGAAGGGTGTAAGTCTTTTCACATTGCGAACTTGTAAGAAGGGACGGGAGCAACAAAAAAATGGAACCTGGAATCGATTTCGATCTGGCGGGCGGCGTCGACACTGCTCGTCTAGAGCGCAGTCTTGCGCTCAAGGGCAACCGAGTGGGCGACGGTCGCTATCACTTCACTGGTGGTGCGCAGGAACACTGGGTGGATTTGTACACCGCGAGCTATCCACGGTGTGACTGCGGCGATCACCTTTGGCGTGAACAGATCTGCAAGCACATTCTTGCCGCACTACTCCGCGAAGGGAACGAGCGGGTCGTGCGAGCGCTGGGAGGGGTGGTAGAGAGGCTGCGGTCGAGTCGCGAAGCCGCAGCCTGATCAACCCGGAATCGTCGAGCCAATCACCGGCTCGACGATTTTTTTCTGCCTCCCGATTTGCGGCGCGAGCTCTTTCGTCCACTACGCTTGCGCGGGACTTTTGCGCCTTTCTTCCTCGCCTCGGAGAGGCCGATCGCGATCGCTTGCTTGCGGCTTTTCACTTTTCCGCCCTTGCCGCCCCTGCCCGACTTCAGCGTTCCTTTTTTGCGCCGGCGCATGGCGCTACTCACGCTCTTCGAGGCCGCTTTGCCGTATTTCCGTTTTCCTGAGGATTTTCGCGCAGCCATATCTGGGCTCCATTGGGAAGAGGGTCATCTGGATCGACTCGGCATGGCGCACGATGTGCCAGTGAAAAGAGCCGTAACTCTCTGCCACTCGGATCGCGACACTATGCGCAGCCGCACGGGTCTGGAAGCCGAAGCCATCAATCGCCTGACCGAGGGCGTTCAGCCGGCCGTGATGCGGGCAATTCTCGTGCAATGTCTTGCGGGAGAGGTCGCGCCGTCGGCTGCGATTTCACGGATGCTTGCCGAAGGCGGCGCGCTAACCGTGCGAGCCGCGATCGACGAAGTCACGCTGCGCGCCGCAACAGTTTCGCGGGCGAGCGACATGCTGGTTCACGACCGGGTCGACGAGCTGACGCAGGTATTTGTGGAGAGCGTCGCAAGTGTGTCGGATGCGGGCCAGTCTAAAGAGAGCGGTCCGTCCGAACCGGGGGATTTTCCGAAGTCACCGGCTCCTCACCGCCTCGAGCCTGGGGACCAGGGCGAAACCAGAATTTCTGAATAGCCTCCAGCGTCGCCATACAGAAGCCGGCCCACGCCAGCCCGATGACAAAGCCGGCGAGAACATCCGATGGGTAGTGCACTCCCAGATAAAGCCGGCTGAACGCGATAAGGGCGATAACTATGAAGGCGCCCGTCATCACGAGCCAACGCGCCCATTTCCGCTCATGAAGCCGTGCCGCGAGATAAGCGACCGTGATGTAAACGATGGTCGCATTCATCGCGTGTCCGGACGGAAACGAAGAGCTAACCGTATTGACTGACGGAACGAAGATCGACGGGCGCGGTCTGTTGAATCCGAGCTTGAGGACGCCGTTCAGCAATAACCCGCCGAAAGTCGAAGCGAGCAGGAGGATTGCGGAGTATTTGTGTTTCGTGAGCGACAGAAACAGCGCGGCGACAGCGACGATCATCAGAACTACGGTACCTGTCCCCAGCGCGGTTATTTCGACCATCACTGCGTCCAGCGCTTTGGTGTGATGAGCACCGAGCCAGCGAATGACGGACTCATCGAAAGCCTGAGTGCTTCCGGATTGGACGTGACTCGCGAGCGCGACGAAAATCGCCGTCCCAATTGCCGTGACTGCCAGGCCGCCAACGAGGAAAATGCCCAGGGCAGCAACGAGAGAGTCGACTTTCGCCGTAGAAGCGCGAAGGGCCGAATAAATCGGGTCTGCGTAGCGAGCGAGAAGCTTTCGGCGCTCGGTCCGGCGTTCGCTGATCACTGGCATCAGGCTTGGCAGACTGTGGACCGCGAGCGGTAGATCGTACCGATGCGTAGTTTACTCGAAGCTGTCACGCACGTCTCTTTCAACTATCAGAGCCAAGTGAATCCTTGCGCTCGCGGCGATCAGAGCGCCGGCGATCCCCGCCCCTCCTGTCCTTCTTCGAGCGCGCGCGAAACCAGCGCCACGACATGAACAGCGCCACGGCGAGGATGATCCAGTAGAACGGCCGTAGCAGATAATGAAAAGCGGGTGCTTCCAGCTCGAACCAGTAGATGAGCCCTGCGAGCGCGAGCAATATTCCCCACACGATCAACAGCTGGCGTGGCCGGCGACCGTAGATCACGGCGCTCCCTGCGACTCGAACCCGATGGTGTTCATGTCAGCTCCGGTCAGCTCTGGACGCTTCTTTGCAGAATTGAGTTTCAAATGGGTCTGGCACTCGACGCGGCCAAGCGACCGTTCAACATCGACGTCATGGTCCGTCGCATCCGGCAGGAAGTTAAGCAGTTTGCGGACGCCGCGATGTTCGACCTCGCCGAGCGCGGTTATGGAGCGGCGTTTCATCAGCTCGTTGCGTGCATAATATCTGTACGCACGAGAGACGAAGTTTCGCTGCCCACTGCTATCCGCCTATTCGAGGCTGCTCCGACGGCCGCGGCCATTGCCAAATTGGGCGTTCCGCGGATTGCCGCACTCATCAAGCCGTCATCGTTCTACGAGACAAAAGCACACAACATCCATGATCTCGCAAAGCGCGTCGCCGAGGAGTACGGCGGCGAGCTCCCCTGTGATTTCCAGGTGATGACATCATTCCGCGGCGTCGGGCCGAAGTGCGCTAACCTGACTCTGGGAATCGCATGCGGCGCCACCGAGATCAGCGTCGATGTGCACGTGCACCGAGTGACTAACCGCTGGGGCTACGTGAGTGGGTCCACACCCGATGCGACTCGTCTTGCCCTCGAGAAAAAGCTGCCGCGGCGATACTGGGTGGAGATCAACCGGTTGCTCGTGCCGTTTGGAAAGCACGTCTGCACGGGTCGCCTTCCAAAGTGCTCGGTCTGCCCAGTGCTCGAGTATTGCCGTCAGGTTGGAGTCACTCAGCATCGCTGAGTCAGGGTGCCCTTATCCCGGCGACTTTCGCCAGCGACTCACCCGAGAGGCGAAAGGTCGTCCAATCATCGAGCGCTTTCGCTCCGATCTGCTTGTAGAAGTTGATGGCGAGCTCGTTCCACTTGAGCACGGACCAATCCACTCGGCCGCAGTCTCGCTCCACCGCTATGCGGGTGAGCGCTCGCAACAACGCAAACCCAACTCCGTGCTTTCTTGCCGAGGGTCGGACGAAGAGGTCTTCGAGGTAGATCCCGCGCTTGCCCAACCACGTGGAGTAGTTGTGAAAATAAAGCGCGAAGCCAACAGGATCCGCGCCCAGGTGCGCGAGCAGAACTTCGGCGGCCGGGCGAGGGCCGAAAAGCGTGTCGGTCAGATCCTTCTCCGTCACTGGCGCTTCGCCGGGCAGAGCGCGCTCATATTCCGCCAACTCAAGAATGAATTGTCGAATGAGCGGGACATCCTTTCTGGTTGCAGGTACGATGCGTGTCTCGAGAGCAGACTTGTTCATTCGGGCATTATCCGACTGGCAGAATCGGGTGTCAATGCCATCTTTCGCGGAATGAAGAAAAGACTCGCTGGCCTATTATTCGTTTCTTTCCTGAGTGCCGGGTGCGGCGCTCGATCTTCTCAAACGGAAGCGGCCATTGCCGCACAGGATCCGGCGGGGGCGCGGCGTCTTCCGACTGGGGCGACACTCGATCCGGCCGGCACATCGACCGATCTCGGCTCGATGCCGCTTGCGATGACACTCTCGCCCGACAAGCGGCAGGTAGTAGTTCTGCTGAATGGTTGGCGCGAGCAGGGTATACAGATAGTCGACCGGGCATCCGGTCAGGTATCGCAAACGATAACGCTTCCTGCCGTCTTCCTTGGTGTCGCCTTCAGCCCGGACGGGAAATCGCTTTTCGTGTCGGGAGGAAACCAGGACGTCGTGTATCGATTCAACTGGAACGGCGGTCAGGCCTCGCTCGCCGACAGTTTGGTCCTAGCACCAAAAAAGAAGGGCAACGACGGCATCAAATACCCGGCGGGTATCGGACTGTCTCCCGATGGTCGCATGCTGTACGCCGCGGAGAATCTCGGTGATTCGCTGGCGGTGATCGATCTTGCAACGCACAGTGTCGTGCAACGCTTTGCGACGGAGCGGTATCCGTACGGCGTCGTGGTCGGTCCCGACGGCAGCGTTTAC
>DATAHM010000113.1:0-15048 GCA_036263215.1 Gemmatimonadaceae bacterium | reverse complement strand
AATCCCGTCGAGCACTTTCCAGGCGACCGCAACGCTACACGGATTTATGAGCGCGTTGGTCACCGAGGCGACGCTGGCGAACAGGATGTTCGTCAACGATGCGAACTCCGAGAGCTCGCCCGGCTACGCAATCGTCAACGCTCGCCTCGTAACTCACGCAGGCGCCGGGCGTTCCGGCGCTGAGATCACTGTGGGCGCCCAGAACATTTTCGGCACCAGGTACGTGTCTTCGGTAAGCGTCAACGCGGCTGGCGGAAAATTTTACGAGCCGGGATCACAGCGGTCACTCTTCGTCGGCATCACGTTGGTGGGGGCTTCGAGGCCGCTCAGATAGCTCTCAGGAAGGCGGGCCGCCGATGAGCGGGGGGCATATTTCTTCCAACGCGCCGCAGCATAGCCAGAGAGGAATGCCGGTGACGCCCGAGACGAAAGACGCCCCAGAAATTCACGAAAAAAGCTCCGACCCATCCGGCAAGAAATCTGTTCGCCAGCCGGAAACCGGCACGCGGCTCAGCGCGCTCGAGATCCACGAGAACATTCGCGCGCCCGCGGTCGAAGAGCTGGAGCGGCCTGCGAGCTCGCTGTTGTTTTCGTCTCTCGCCGCGGGGATGCTGATCGGTTTCAGCTTCCTCGCCACCGCGTTCGTGTCGCATACTGCCTCGGAGCCGTACAAGCACGCTCTCGCGTCGCTCGGCTACCCCGTCGGGTTCATGTTCGTCATCCTCGGCAGAAGCGAGCTGTTCACCGAGAATACTCTGGAGCCCGTGATCCCGCTGCTGCACAAGCGTGATCGAAGAACCTTCGTAAAAATGCTCCGCATGTGGGGACTTCTCATCGTCGGAAACCTGGTCGGCGCTTTTATATTTGCGCTCATTCTCGGACGCACGACGATGGTCGAAGCTTCGCTGCATCCTTCCCTTCAGGAAGTCGCAGGAAAGGCCCTCGCCGGCGGTTTTGGCGAAGTCTTTTACAAGGCGATCTTTGGCGGGTGGCTGATCGCGCTTCTGGCGTGGTTGCTCGCCACTACCGCCAACACCATGGCGCAGATCGTCATAATCTGGGTTACCACCGCGCCGATATCCGCTTTTGATTTCCGGCATTCAATCGCGGGAAGCGTCGAGGCTTTCTATCGCGGAGTCACGGGGACTTCAGGCTGGGGCGACGTGTTCGGCGGGTTTGTCGTGCCGGCCCTGATCGGCAACGCCATCGGAGGAGTGGTGATGGTTGCGCTATTCAACTACGCGCAGGTCGCCGAAGAGCACCAGGAGAAAAAAGAGGAAAAGAAAATCGTCGCCGCTTAACGCAGCGTGTACAGGTATGCGGCGATATCTCTCGCGTCGCGTGTCGTCACACCCATGTTGGGCATCGCTGTCTTTGGATCGACCCCCTGCGGATTCTCGATCCACTTCACGAGGTTATCCGGCTCGTTCGGCAGGACACCAGCGATGTATACCCGCTTCGACACACCGCCGAGCGGTGGTCCAACCATTCCATTTGCGCCGACGACGCCAGGAATATCATGGCAGGATCCGCAGCCGTAGCGCCTGATTGCCGCACGCCCTCGATCCGGATTCGCCGCCGCGAGCTGGTAGCGATCATCTCCGGATGCGCGGTCGCATGCGCTAATGGCGAATAACACCACGACAAGTGCGGCGATCCGCGCTGCCGCCATCGCGGACGTGTGACGCGCTGATCGCGCCTCGGATGCGCGCAACCAGCGCGCGAACACCACCAGTCCAGCAATGAGATACGGAATACTTCCCGGAATCCACATGATCAGACCGCCGAGCTGTTGATCTTCGAGTGGCGTAAGACCCCACGGTCCCGTGGTCGCCGCGTACGCGGGATACCAGAGTGTCGGCGCGAAAGTGAGCAGCGCGCCCAACGCTCCGGTCTGGAGGCCGGTACCGAACAGATAGAAGACAGCGCCGCCGTATCCCATATCAGATCCGCGCGCCTTGAAAATCGTCCACCAGAAAAGCAACGCACTGAAGAGGAAGCTCGAGTGCTGAAGGGTATGCATCAGCTCGCTGTGAAGCGTGGACTGATACGGTCCGGGTAGGTGCCACGTCCAAAGTGCGATGGCGTGCAGGCTGAACGCGACGGAAGGAAGTGTCAGCACGTGCCAGGGTCGCGCGATCACGTTTTTCTTGGACCACTCTCCCGTTTGCCGCCGCCAACGCGGCGGAAGCGCCCACAGAAAAGGGATCAGCGGTCGGCCGAGGACCAAGAGCGGCGCGCTTACCGCGATGAGCAATTCGTGCTGCGTCATGTGCGCGGAAAAGAGAACGCCGCCAAGCGCGTGGAGCGGAGACACCAGCGCGATCACCAGGACCAGCCAGCCGGCCGCAAAGGCAGCGACCTCCGACTTTCTGATCCCGACGCCGACGCCTTTCGACCAGAGCCGAGTGATGCCCTGCGTATAAAGCCACGCCGAAATTACCAGGGCTGCCAGCACTACCGGTTCAAAGCTCCAGGCGGACCATAGATCGTGGGGAGCAAGCGCTTGTCCCGAGTGGGCCCAGGCCGGGACCGGAAATCCGCCGAGAACGACGAGCGCGAGGGCCGTGCGCTTCAGGTGCCGATACATGAGCCAAGAAAGAAGATCGGGATCCATTGCATTGTGATCTCGATGAGCGCGAGCGAGCTGGTGAAAAGGCCGACCAGCGACATGAACCGCGTGCGCGGCATCACCCCGCCTTCGGTGAGCGGAAAATCGCCAACCCGGTCGTAGAACCGCCATGACACCAGAGATGCCGCGGCCGCGATTAGAAAGAAGAGCAGCGCCCATGCGTGGAGAACAATTCGGTTCCCGCTCACGCAGGCCATGTCGACGGCCGGATAATTGACCCAGACCATCAGCATTCCCGAGAACGGTCCCCCGACCATTCCAAACCAGAGCCACAGTGAATGTTCGGTGCGGCTCAGCTCTTCCCGCTCACGCTCGTGTTCAGCTATGTGCTCGCTCATATGAACCTCGCCGACACGAAAACAATCGCCCAGATAGCAATCCAGGAACCGACGACGAAATACCAGTAGACCGCCATGACCGTGGCGTCGGTATAGTGCTTCTTCTCGACCGGACCGGTGAGCATCACCAAACCAATGAGAAAGGTCTCGATGCTCGCGGCTATCAAGTGAGCGAGATGGGTGACGAGCAGCATCCAGGTTATCGAGCCGTACGCGTTCGAATCGTAGCGCGTATGAAGTCCGCGCAGCTCAAACACGCGCAGAATGATCGACACTATTCCGACTGCAACGATGACCATCAACCATTTCGCGACGCGCTCCGGAGCTTCATGGAGAAACGCGAGCCTCGCCGCGTACCACATCGGAAGCACGCTCACGATGAGGAGCACGAGGTTGACCGAGGACACACCGAGATCGGGGAGAAGCGTGCGGGGTGGTGGCCAGGTATCGAAGTTTCGGCGGATGTAGTAGTAGCTGGCAGCCATGAGAGCGAAAGCAGCGCCCTCGATGAAGATCATGAGCAGGTTGCCCCACCAGATCGGCGCGTGATGGCTGAAGGCGTGATCTCCAAGCACACCGACGTCCACTACCTCGCGGCGTCTCATGTCGCTTCTCCTACGAGCCGGCGTCGACCCTCTTCGTGATCCGGCGGGGTGTCGTGGTCGGGAGAAATCGTCGGCCAGAACCAGCAGGTGAGAATTATCGCGCTGAAGATCGCGCCGACCGTCACGCCCCACGGTGTAAAGATCGCGATGATGATGCTCCCGCCACCGAACACCGCGAGGAGAAGGGGCAGTATCGTCTCCTTCTTGAACTCGTAGCGATGCTCGGGGATCGCGTCCATGATGCTCGTCACCAGACCCTCGTGCCGGTCTGTTCTCAAACCCGTGACCACTGAGAGCTCTTCGGGCGGCGCATCCCACAACGGATCTCGACCCTCGACGACCGGAATGAAGAGGTGGTTGTAGCTGGGCGGCGGAGATGTCGTCGCCCACTCGAGCGTCGGAGCGTTCCACGGATTGTCGCCAGCCGGTGCGCCGTTCTTCAGACTGTAGATGACATTCCCGATGAACACGCACACGCTCGCCACGATAAACACCGCCCCGACACTCACCAGGCTGTTGAGCGGACCCCAACCCATCTCCGGCAGGTAGGTATACACGCGCCGCGGCATTCCCATCAAGCCGAGGATATGCATCGGGAAGAAGGTGACGTTCATGCCGATGAAGAAGAGCCAGAAATTCCATTTCCCCGCTCGCTCATTCAACAAGCGGCCAGTGACTTTGGGGAACCAGAGATAAAATCCCGCCCATAGTGGGAATACCGCTCCCCCCAACAGGACGTAATGGAAGTGGGCGACGATGAAAAAGGTATCGTGCACCTGCAGGTCGTACGGCACCGAAGCGATCATCACTCCGCTCAGTCCGCCGATGATGAACAGGAAGAAAAAGCCGATCACGAACATGAACGACGTCGTAAACCGTGGTCGCCCCGACCAGATCGTCGCTATCCAGCAGAAGATCTGGATTCCGGATGGAATCGAGATGGCGGAGCTCGCCGCAGTGAAAAAGCTTTGCCCGAGTTGAGGCAGCGGCGTAGCGAACATGTGGTGCACCCACAGGCTGAAGCCCAGGAACGCCGTGCTCACCATGGAGAGGATCATCGCGGGGTAGCCGAAGATCCGCCTCTGCGTAAAAGCTTCTACGACGGAGGACACCATTCCGAGCGCCGGAATGAAGATGATGTAGACCTCGGGATGTCCGAAAAACCAGAACAAATGCTGCCAGAGCAGCGCGTCACCACCCTCGGCTGGATTGAAGAAGTGGGTGTCGATGAGCCTGTCGGTCGCCAGCATTGTGCTCGACACGACGATCGCCGGCAGCGCGAAGATGATCATGAACGATGTGATCAGCTCTGCCCAGACGAACAGCGGCATTCGGTTGAGCGACATTCCGGGCGCACGCTGCTTCAGGATCGTGGTGATCAATTCCACGGCACCTATGAGCGCTGCGATCTCGGTGAACGTGATCATTTGCGCCCAGATGTCCATCCGCTTTCCGGGAGTGTACTCCGGACCGGCGAGCGGCACGTAGGCGAACCACCCGGCGTCGGGACCCGTGTTCGCGAAGAACGCCACGTACAGCAGCACCCCTCCGAACAAATACATCCAATAGCCGAGCGCGTTCAGACGAGGGAAGGCGACATTGCGAGTGCCGATCATGATAGGCACCAGCCAGAGCCCGACACCCTCCATCACCGGCACGGCGAACAGGAACATCATCGTGCTGCCGTGCATGGTGAAGATCTGGTTGTACAGATCCGGACCAATGAACCGGTTCTCCGGTCGTGACAGCTGGAGGCGCATCATCCCCGCTTCGAGGCCTCCCAGAATGAAGAACACGATGGCGGTGATGATGTAGCGCTTCGCGATCGACTTGTGATTGGTCGACGTGAGCCATCCCCACAGCCCGGAGTTCTCCTTCCAGCTGCTCGTCAGCTTCGCTCGAATCTCGTCTTCGTACGCTGGCGTGAGAAACTTCGGCCGATCTTCGTTCGGCTCTGGCGTCACAGGAAGCGCGTCGGCGTGGGTCATTACTTCAGGTTCTCCAGGTAGGCGAGAAGCGCCTGCAATGACTGCGGATCCAGCTTGGTCGGAGGCATCTTCACTCCGGGCTTGATGCTTTGCGGATCGAGTATCCATCCGGCGAGATTGCCCGTGCTATTGGGCAGCGTACCAGCGCCAATCGTCAGACGGCTGGCTACATGGGTGAGATCGGGGCCGAACTTGCTGCCCGCTCCCGTTCCTGCGACAGTGTGGCACATCGAGCAGGGTCCGGTCAGGAACACGCGCTCACCGGTCTGCTGCAGCGAATCGGTTGGCTTTTGCGCCTCGCCGCGCTGCTGCTGCACCCAGCTCTCGAACTTGAGTCTTGGCTCCGCAACGATGAAGAACGCCATTTTTGCGTGCTGATGGCCGCAGAACTCGGCGCACTGCCCGCGATATATCCCGGCAGTATCGGCCCGGAACCAGGTGATGGTCTCATGACCCGGAATCAGATCTTTCTTTCCCGATAGATTGGGCGCCCAGAAGCTGTGAATCACGTCCTGCGACGTCATCTTGATCAGCACGGGACGGCCAACCGGAACGTGAATCTCGTTCGCTGTCTCGAACTGGTTGTGCGGGTCAGGATCGTCGTATTTGACTTCCCACCACCACTGATGCCCTACGACGTCGATGCGGAGCGGTTTGGTACCACCGAGCCGGGCAAGCGTGCTTCCGGTCGACACGCTCGCAAAGACGAACGAGATCATCACGATGACAGTGATTGCAGCCGCGATGATCACTCCGCGCTTCATGGTATCTGCCTGGTCCCGCGTCTCGCGGTGTGGGTGGTCCTCGACTGGTAATGGCCGATGCGACGCATGCCACAATGCGTAGATGAGGAAGCTGATAACGACCACGTAGACTACCGTCGCCACGCTCACGAGCGTCCAGTGGAGTTTGGATACCGCCTCGGCGCGGGGGCCTTTGGGGTCGAGCACTGACTGGAATCCCGAGCAGGCGGTAGCCGCCGCCATCACCAGCAGGTAATGGGATAACCGCCAACTGCGAATGAAACCCACGCGAGCGCGCGCAGCCATCATTGCTTGATTGATGTCGGTGGGACGAAGGTCGGTGTCGGATGCCCTTTGTCGCGGGCCTGTTCGGATTCCTTGTACATCATGTGATCGTCACGAGTAGTGCGAACTGATTTCCCCTGAAGGCCTCCAAGCGCGCGAACATACGAAACGAGCTGCCATATCTGATAATTGGCGAGCTTGCCCCGGAAAGACGGCATGCCGTTGGGGCGGCCCTGCACAATCGTCGAGAAAATGTTCTGCGGATCACTGCCGTAGATCCATTCGTCGTCCGTGAGCGGCGGTCCGATGCCGCCGCCGCCGTGGGAATGACATCCCGAGCAATTCATCTGATCGAATAGCTGCTTGCCCTGGGAGACCGCGTATGCGTTGTCCTCATACGGGTCGCGCAGCTGCACATCCACTACAGAGGGGCCTGGTTGCAGCTCGCTCATTGTGACGTTATTCGACGATGTTGCCGACGGCGGCGCTTCGCGAAAGCGGCGCTCTTCACGTTTGCATGCAACCAGCGAGGCCAGAGCGAGAAGTGATGCTGCTCCTACGAGTTTCATTCGCATCGTGCGGTTGGCATTCATGGGGTTGCGCTCTCCTGACTAGCGTCAACGCGTGGCACACCGTACTGCTCGAGGATGCGGTCGATATCTCCCTTCCGGCGCGCGATCACGGTATTCAGTCGCTCCCTCAGAGCGGTATCGCCGCGCCTTACACCCATCGAGATGTCGAAGACGAACGGCAGAAACGGGAGATCGATCTGGGGAGATACCGGCGTGATGTCGAGCGCTACAGGTTCTTTCTGCGCGAAGTAGCCAGCAAGCGGTCCCCAGGCCACAGCGACATCGATGTCACCATTGGCGACCGCGTCGATGATCCGAGCCGGCGGATTTGGTCGTCGATAGTCGCCGTAGACGCTATATCCCCGGACGTTCTGGATCATGTGGCGCTGAGTGAGCGCGTGCGCTGGAGGAGTGTTCGTGAAATCATCACCGATCATTTGCACCCCGATCGTCAGCCGTCTGAGAGCGGGGTCGTCGAATGAGCGGATGTTGAGATGCTTGTCGTGCCGGGTGACAAAAACGTACGTCGAGCGATAATACGGAATCGTGTTGATAGTTCTCTCGAAGCTGGCCGGAACACCGATAAGAAGATCGCACTGGTTGGCATTGAGACTGTTGCGTACGAATCCGCGGTGCTGGGCCCACCACGTATAACTCAGCCTGGAGTTGAGATCGTGCGCCACGAGTTGGGCGATCTTGTTCTCGAACCCTTGCTGCTGCTGGTTCGAGAAGGGAAGGTTGTTTGGGTCGGAGCAAACCCTGAGCTCGCTGAGCTTGGTCGCCGCCCGTGCCCGCTCGCACCCGACGGTGGTGCCGGCGATCAACGCGAGACCGATGACCGCAACGCGTGACGAGCGTCGGACCACGTCAGGGAAGCGCGAAGACATACAGCATTCCGCCCTTGGTCGTTGCCCCTGGCAAGTCCGTCATCGCATTGACGAAGCCGAGCGCAGCGGATGAATCGCGCGGATCAATGCCCCCTGCGACGATCGCGCCGGACCAGCCCCCAACGCCCGAAAGAATCGCGACGTACTGCTTTCCGTCGGGACCTCGATACGAAACCGGCTGACCGATGATTCCCGAACCGGTCTTGAATTGCCAGAGCAGCTTGCCGCTCCTCGCGTCGACAGCCTTGAACCAACCGTCCATGGTACCGTAGAACACAACGTTGCCGGCGGTCGCGAGGGCGCCGCTCCACACCGGGAATTTCTCATTGATCCGCCACACAAGTTTCCGCGCTACAGGATCCCATGCGTCAAAGAATCCGCGATTGCCGCCGGGGCCGGGCGTCATTTTCACGTTCATCCCGACGAACGGCGTACCCGCGATGTAGTTCGCTTCTACAGATTCAACGTCCTGGCAGAGATTCTGGTGCGGTATGTAGAGGAGGCCGGTCGCTGGAGAGAACGCGGACGGCTGCCAGTCCTTGGCGCCGGGCGAAGCCGGGCAGGCATTTCGAATAACCTTGCCCATCTGCGGTTCCTTTTCTTCGGTGTACTTGATTCGGCCGGTGCTGAGATCGACACCGGTTGAAGTGTTGATGTACCCGAACGGATCCGCGGAGATGACTTCGCCCGTAGTGCGATCGATAGTGTAGATGTAGCCGTTGCGGTCGGGATGGACGAGAACTTTTCGAGTCTTTCCATTGAGCGGAAGATCGAGAAGAATGTTCTCGTTCACTCCGTCGTAATCGTGCATGTCGTGCGGGCTCATTTGATAAGCCCACACTGCTTCCCCGGTTTCAGGATCGCGCGCGAAGATCGTCGAGCTCCACTTGTTGTCTCCGGGCCGCTGCTCCGGATTCCACGGGCCGGGATTCGCGGTGCCGTAATAAATCAGATTCAATTCGGGATCGTATGAAATCCATCCCCACACTCCGGCCCCGCCAATTTTCCAGGTGTCGCCAGGCCAGGTGTTCTTGCCGAGATCGGGCTTGCGAT
Organism: Gemmatimonadaceae bacterium; assembly: GCA_036263215.1. Classification (GTDB taxonomy): domain Bacteria; phylum Gemmatimonadota; class Gemmatimonadetes; order Gemmatimonadales; family Gemmatimonadaceae; genus UBA4720. The sequence continues at coordinate 5,945 of DATAHM010000113.1, read as the reverse complement.
CGGCCGCGTAGAATGGCTTGAACCGGCTCCCGATGAGAACCGCCGAATCGGGCCCAGTATGATAGGCGCGCCATGCGATCTTGCCGCTGCCGAGATCGAGTGCCGTTAGCCAGCCGCGAATTCCAAACTCACCGCCGCTGTTGCCCACGATGACTTTGTTCTTCACGATGAGCGGCGCCATCGTCATGCTTTCACCAAGGTTGATCTCGCCCACCTTGGTTCTCCAGAGTTCCTTGCCGCTGTTGGCGTCGACGGCAACGGTCTGATCGTCAAGAGTGTTATAGACGATTTTTCCATCAGCGTACGACGGCCCGCGGTTGACGACGTCGCAGCAAGCTACTCCCTGGGCGGCCGCGATCGGGCCTGGCCGGTATTCCCATTTCATCGGAGCGCCCGGCTTGGTGAGGTCGAGGGCGTAGAGAATATTCGGGAAAGGCGTAACGACGTACATCGTGTTGTTCACGACAAGCGGCGCGGCCTCCTGACCACGCAACACGCCAAGAGAGAAAGTCCAGGCGAGGCCGAGGTTCTTTACATTGTCAGCGGTGATCTGTCCAAGCCCGCTAAAGCGAGTGCTGGCGTAATTTTTCGCAGGCCGCACCCACTGGCCGTCTTCTGTCTCATTTGCAATCGCGCCGCCGTTACTCCTTCCTGCCATCGGCGTCATTGCCGGCGATGGACCCTGCTGCGCGACTTCGTCTGGCGCCTTTTGCTTGGAGCATGCGAACGCGCCCCCGAGCATTGCAAGTAGGATAAGATTGGATTTGCGTGCCGAAGAACGAACAGCTAACGCCTTTCGCGCCATCATTCCCCCAAGTCCCAATCGTTGGTGTCGCACTCGACTTGCACAGGAAACGAGCAAACGCTCGAGATGTTTTTCCGTGACTTCGCCGACCGACAATGCAGAAACTATTCCTGAAGAGCAGTTGCGACGCGGGTACGTTTTGGCGCGACGATGCCGGTCACGCTCTGCACGGAAGTCGATGGCCATATGTACGGTAACCGACGAACTATGATCTCCCGACTACTGATTGTCGCGAGTTGCGCCGCTTTTTTCGCGGCGTTCGGGGCAGGTGCGCAAACTCCAGCGGTCCATTTGCGCATCGGCCTGATTACAGCAGGTACCGGCGTCGACCTCCCCGCTGCAGCCGCAGTTGCGCGCGGCGTCAGGCTTGGTGCCGCCGAAGCGAATCAGACAGCCGCGCTTTTCGGCGGCAACGTTGACCTGTTCGAGGCGAGCGGCACCGGCGCTGCAGCGATCGCCGCAGCAAAGAATTTGTTATCTGGGAGTAAGGTACAGGTCCTGGTGGCTGCGTCCGCGCCAGACGTCGATGCGATATCCCGTTTTGCGGAATCCCGCCGCGTCATTTTTCTGAACGCTGCATCACGCGCGGAATCTCTGCGCTCTGCATGCCGTCGGTTCACATTTCATATCGAGGGGACGGACGGAATGTATTTGAACGCTGCGCGGATCGGACTACCCGCGCGCGCGACCTCCGCTTCGATAATTGCGCGGGCAAGTCTCCAGCGAGCAGACTCCGTCGTATTGTGGGGACCAACCCTGGAACGCTTTGGCGCCAGTCAGATCAACGCCCGCTATCGCGACAAGTATCATCGGGAGATGGACGGGAGCGCGTGGGCGGGCTGGGCAGCCGTGAAGATCGCCGCGGATGCGGCTCTGCGCGCGCAAACCACCAGTCCGGCAAGATTGCTCGCCTATCTCGAGTTGCCTTCAACCGAATTCGACGGGCATAAGGGCTGGCCCCTTACCTTTCGAGCGGCCGACCACCAGTTGCGCCAGCCCCTATATATAGTAGTAACGACGAACGCCGGCGGACGACGTGTTCAGTCGTACCGCGACGTACCGGAGCTGCGCGGAGTTCGCGACGAGCCCTCGTCGGACGATTCGGAAACTATGGCAAGCGATCGCGTGCTCGACACTCTTATCGGTACTACCGGCGCGGTCTGCCACTGGCGGAAATAATGAGGCTGACGACATCCCTTGCCGCGGGTTTTCTCCTCGCCGCAGGCAGCAGTACCCCGGCACAACACGGCGCCCTCATCGCCGTCAGCAACGAAGCGGGTCACAGCGTCACGCTGATCGATGCGGCAACACTCAAGGTTACGAGAACGATCCCAATGCCCCAACGCCCGCGGGGTATTGCCTTCAGCCCGGATGGAAAGCGCATTTTCGTAGCGCTAAGCGATCCTGAAAAGAGGATTCAGACGAGTGGCGATGGCATCGTTTCCGTTGACGTTTCGTCGGGCCGGATCAGCGCTGTATTCCCGGTCGGTAGCGACCCGGAGCGATTCGCGATCACTCCCGATGGCAAACGCCTCTATGCCGCCAATGAAGACGGCAGCTCCGCCTCGGCCACCGACATTCCCAGTCGCAAAATGCTCAAGAGCCTCATTGTGGGAATCGAGCCGGAGGGTGTTGCTGTCTCTCCAGACGGAAGGTGGGTGTGGGTGACGGCCGAGACGAGCAACAGTGTTTCGGTGATCGACACGAAGGCAAACAAGGTAGTCGCGAACTTTCTCGTCGATGTCAGACCTCGATCGGTCGCATTCTCACCAGACGGTAAGCGCGCATACGTAACGGCGGAGATCGGCGGCTCTCTTTCGGTTGTCGACGCGCGGACGCACGCGGTTCTTCGCGTGATCGCGCTAGAGCATCGACACGGGAAACCCGTTGGGGTGGTGGTCTCGCCAGATGGGCATTGGGTCTACGTCGCCAACGGAAACGCCGGCGCGGTTTCGGTGATCGATGCCGCCCAGAACGCCGTGGTGGGACGGATCCCCGTGGGCAGGCGTCCGTGGGGAATCGCCGTGTCGCCCGATGGTCAGCGCGTTTACACCGCCGACGGGCTCTCCGATACGATGAGCGTGATCGATGCGCGCACTCGGAAAGTCATCGGCGCCGTCAAGGTTGGCCACCAGCCGTGGGGCGTTGCCGTCAGTCCTTGATAGCGCCAGCGCAACAGCGAACTGCAACAGAACGGGCGAGAGCTGTCAGTAGCGTAGATGTCAGGTAGTCAGTTCACTACGCCCAGACTTACCTACGTGGCGTTACAGCCACTGCCTGTGCTCCGAATGCCACGGCGTGGAGTCCCGACGTCGTAACCTGACTAACTAACATCTAACTGACTTGGAGCTCTCGCCCGTTCAGTTGCAGTTGCAGTTGCACTTGCTGTTGCTGTACGCCTTAAGCGCCCTACTGCCGTCTCAGCTCAATGCTCCCATTGACACTGCTAGCCCGCAGATCGCGACCACCATTGCCGATCGTTCCCGAGGCGTGCCGAGGCCCCCACTTTCCTGTAAGGGTCATCGGGAAATCGCTATCGATGCCTCCATGAACCGTATCGAAGCGGAAATTCGCATCGAACCGCGCCGGGACGTAAATCGCGACAGAGCCATTGACGGTCTTGAAATCCATGTCGTCGTCGCCGGAAAGCGAAGACATCCGCGCGTCGACATTACCGTTTACCGTGGTTGCTGTCACAGGGCCAGCCGAAGTATTGACGTCGACGCCACCGTTCACAGTCGTAGCTCGCACGGGTCCGAGTGCGTTACGGACGACAACTCCGCCATTCACTGTATTCGCCCTCACTTCCTGTCCGACATCGCGAACGGAGACGCCACCATTTACCGAGTGAGCTCCAACGCGAACGGACTTCGGAACCTGGACGGTGAACCGCACCGATGAGTGTGTTTCGTCGTTGCGATCGCGGTTGCGATAATTCTCCATGCCTCCGTCCTCGCAGCGCGCGTTGTCATTCCAGATAGCGCAGATCGTCACGTTGCCGCCTGATTGAACGACCTCAAAATGAATGTCATCCATCTCACGGCCGTTCGACCGCTTCTCGGCGACGACGTGGACGTTGTTGTCCGAGCTCGGGACGAAATCGACCTGACCGTTGATGTTGAAGATGTGCATCCAGCGGCCCGCATCCACGCGGCCATCCCAGCGCCATACATTCGAGTCGCGTCCGTACTGCTGCTGGGCGCCAGCCACTGGCGCCGCGAGCACAATGGCGAGGCCCGCCAGAAATGTCGTCCTTTTCATCACTCTCTCCGGGTGGTTGAATCCGAACCAGTATCGATAACAATCCGTCCGCTGAACGTCTGCGCCGTGACTTTCGCCCTGCCATCGCCCAGGGTGAACTCCATGCGCCCTTCCCGTCTCCTGCCGCTTCCCGCGGGAATTGTGACCGGGAAATCCGTGCTCACGTCTCCGCTGAATGTCTCGACGCTGAATTGCGCGCCAGTGCTACGCGGGATGTTGAGTCTGATAGTGCCCGAGTGCGACTCGAAGCCATACCTGCCGCCTGGGTCGATCGTTCCGGTGTACGTTATCTCGCCGCTCACCGTCTCGGAACGCACGTCCTTCGATTGAACGGTGCCCAGCTTGACATTTCCGCTCACCGAAGTGGCTTCGACATCTCCCGTCACCGACTCCGCGCGCAAATCTCCGCTCACAGTCTCGGCGTGAAGATTTCCATTGATCTGCGAGGCACGCACCGATCCGGAAACGGCTTCGGCGCTCACTTCCCGGACGCCATTGCTGACTTCCACGTCGCCACTCACTGAGCTCGCCTCGATCTCTCCCTGAGAGCCAGTGGCCGTGATGTCTCCGGAGACTGCCTCGAGAATTAGCCGAACGCCACGGGGCACCGAGACATCGTACCTCGCGTCCCCCACGTTGTGATGCCGGTGGCCTCTCGAATCGTCGTTGTCGTCGACGCTGAGGCTCACCCGCGACGAGTTCGCCTCGAATTCGAGTGAGCCGCTCTCGATCGATGCCACGATCTTGACGTCGGGCTGGTCCCAGCCGGTCACACGAATCCGTCCCGAGATCAGCGAGAGATCGACAGTCCCGCCGCGCTCCAGCCTTACAGTAGTATCTATTTGCGTAACCGCGCGATCGTCCTGTGCCTTCGCCGATAGTGGCAATGCCACCAGCAACGTTACAAAGAACCCAAGGCGCGCAAGTTTCAATGTGTTTGTCATTTTAGGTGCTTGCCGGCAGCATGGCCACCGTGCGTAGGAGCCCGACTTTTTTGTCGAGCGCATGAGACAACTGCTCGCTGAGCAGTATGCTCGCCGGATCTTTCGCAAGAGCGGCTTTGCTCTGCTCGATGGCAGCGTCGATGATCTGAAGATTTCGTTCGATGACCGCGACCGTCGAGGAATCGAGCCTGGTCTTTCTCTGGCTCACGATTGCCTGGAGCATCGCGATCTCCTTGCTGTACAGCGCTTCAGAGTGTGGAACCTGTGGCTCGAGGTTCCGACTTACAGCGGTAACGGTCGTGCCACGCGCAGATCTGTCACGGTCGTTTGGTACGAGCCTCGTGGCCTGCGAGACCGCGCCGCGGTTGTCTACAGTGTTCGAGGCCGACTGCTGCGTCGGTTCAGCCTCTGCAACGACAGTGGAAGCCGGCAGACTTTCGAGACTCTGTGACGCCGCTGGCGACGCACTCTGCGCGACATTGCTCGAAGTACGTGACCCGAGCGACCGCGCCGTGAGTGTGTACGTGACCCCCGCAGTGGCCACTATGAGCGCCGCTGCTGCGATCCCCATCCACGCCGGGGACATCCGCCGCTGCCTCTCCGGCCGGGTCGTCAAAGGAATCACAGGCGCCGCAATCCGCGCCTCGATTCCTGCCCAAAGGTCTCGAGAAGGAACGAGATCCGGCAGCGCCGCTGCCTCACTCCGAATGTTCTCGAGATCTCTGACCAAACTGGCGCAACGCACGCACTCTCTCAGATGGTGGTCGACGCGGGCGCGCGTCTCGCCTTCGAGGGTCCCCTCGAGATACTCGGGGAGCTCGGCGTCAAACGCTTCGCAAGTCATTGTGGAGTTCGTCATCGTTCCAGTGCCTCTCTCAAAAGAAGTCGCGCGCGATGGAGCTGCGCCTTACTTCCGCCCGAAGTGATGCCACACA
>DATAHM010000112.1:0-26869 GCA_036263215.1 Gemmatimonadaceae bacterium | reverse complement strand
GTTCTGCGCTATCGGGGAAATCATCTGTGGAACCCAACCAATTTCGCTATCTGCGCACTGCTCCTCTTGTCGGCAGACAGAGTTTCCGTTCTCAGCCACCAGTTCGGGAACGACCTCACAACGAATCTCGTGATCTGGATCTTCGGGTTGATCATCGTCGCTCGCGTCGGCGTTCTGCACATCACGCTCGCTTACGTCGTCAGTTTTCTGGTCCTCAACACTATCCGGGCGATGGCGCTCGGCATGTCGGTGTTACCGGAGATCGCGCCGATCACCGGACCGATGTATCAGCTCATCGTCTTCTTCATGATCACCGATCCCCGCACCGTTGTACGAGGGAGGCAGCGTCAAATCGCAGTGGCGGTGTTGATCGCCATCATGGAAACGCTGATCCGCTTTGCGTCCGACAAGGGTTGGCCGTTACCGACGGCCTTCAACGTCGCACCGGCATTGTTTGCTCTGTGGACGGTGGGCCCGATTGCGAAGTGGTTGGACCTGCGTCGTGGGGCCCCAGCTCACCCGTAACCCTTAGTCAGCAGCCTCTGGCCCGCCTTCAGGTAATAGGCTGGTTCCGGCAGCTCCCACCCAAGCGTGTCCGCAAGCCTGTCGTAGGTGTTGAAGAGGAACGCAACGTAGAAAGCGTCGCGAATTGCTTCACGCGTCACGCCCGCGGCGAGTACCGGCATGATATCAGCAACGGTGAGCTGCTCGTGCCGTAACGTGAATGTTTCGAGGAGACCCAGCATCGCGCGGAGCTTCTCGTCGATCGGCGCCGTGCGATAGTTATCGAGAATTTGTCGAGTCTTGCCGTCCTTCAGCGCTGCCTCCGCGACCGCGGAGTGTGACTCAGTTCAAAAGACGCACTGATTGAGGCGGGACACGTAAGCGGCGAAGATCTCCCGCTCGCCGACCGACCACTGCGACGGTCCGCGCATCACCCGCTGGGTGAGCTCGGTCCACGGGCCGCCGAAATATTCCTTTCGGTAGAACAGCGTTCGAACCACGCCCGGCGCGTGCCCCGCCACTAAGCGCATGATGCCGAGGATGGCTTTCTCGCGAAAGCGATGACCAGTGTGAACCTTTTTGAGTCTCATGCTTTGTCCAACGCCTTTAGTCCGGCCATCAGTCTCATCCGCGATGCACCGACGGCGGCGCTGACGACGATCTCGAACATCTTGTCGTCGCCGTACTTCGCCTGTGCCTTCGCCATGTCCTCATCGGTCACCTTGTACGCGTGCCGGTGAATCTTGTCGACGAGAGACTTGAGATCGGCAGGCAATCCTTTGTCGTCCGCCGCAGCGTTCCGAAGGGCAGGCTCAGTTGCGCCGGGTCCATCCAGTACGGTCTTCAGGACCCGGTCGCGAAGCTCCGCGTATGGATCGGTCACGCCGCTGCGGCGAATGGCGAACGCCGATGATGCGCGCAGGTGCAGACTGCCTTTACCGCGTCGCGTGCCGGCGGATAGACGTGATAGTACATCGCAACCACCATCGGAATGAAGACAAGCGTGTTGTAGATCAGATGAAGCTCGATCCGAGGAATCCAGATCTGGCCAACGCTCGTCGGCACCTTGCCGCCAAACCAGTAGTGGTGGGTGTTCGCCTGGTAGAACAGAATCGCGTGCTCAAAATGGTGATAGAACTGGATCCAGAACGACACCATCCACCACTTGTACGACGTTCCCGTAAATCCCTTTCGGAGCACCCAGAGCCCGATCAGCATGACCAGCGCGAAGCCGTAGTGCAGCGCTTCGGTTTTCATCAGCCACGGGTAGTACATACCGAGAAGACCCATCGACTGCTGTCGCGTCCAGTGCAGGCCCCAAAACTGATAGGCCTGGATCAGGTGCTCGGCCCAATGAAACAGAACAATGGCCATGAACGCCTGCAGGGCGGCCTTGTGCCAGCGGCCGTTGATACGCTCGTAGAAACCCTCGCTCGTACCGCTACCGAACTGAATCCCGGGTGTCGAAACTGCCATGTAGTTGGCTCCTATCTCGCAGCGAAGTGAAGGCGTCGGCCACGATATGACGTGGGACGCTGGCGGTCAAGCTAAAAGTCCCAGGTGACCATTGCGTACGGGTACGTATACGGCTTTCCCGGCGTCGTGTTCTTGAGAAACGTGCCCGGAATGAAGCGTCCGAGACCAGCAGAGAAGCCCAGGCCCTCTTTTAATTTTCCTGACGCGATGAGGTCGACCTCCCGGCCGACATAGGTCCCAGCGACACCCGTGACGGACCTGGCCACGGGCGCTCCTCCGCCGCTGTAGAGAGCATCACGGGCATTGGCGAGCCAGTAACTGCTGTATCGGGCCGTAGCGCTCCAGCCTTTTGCGATCGCAACGTCAACCCCGCCGCGGACGTGCTTCATGTTCTGCCAGCCAACGAGATCGGTCAGCCCGTACTTGTCGTGACCGGTCGGATAGAGCTGATCGAAGGTTCCCCTCTTGTTGTCAGTCGGGTTCTCGTCTCCGGAGGCGTAATTGTACTCGGCGAACAAACGGGGCGTACGCGGCATTGTCGCGATCGTATAGCCCAGCGCGGCGTGCGCAGCCTCGGCGCGAATCGATTCACCGGCTAGTGACCCGTGTTGCGAGGCGAGCTGTGTATCGTAGTCGAAGTTCGCCGGAAGCTTCCCCACGCCACGAAAGCCAAGAGTGCCGAAGTTCATCGTTCCTCGCGCGCCAGCTTCGTTGGTCAGTCCGGACTGTCTGCGCCAGAAAAAGAACGGCTCTGCGACCGACCGCGGCACCACCTGGGAAAAACTGCTGTAGAGGCCGTAGAAATTGTTTCCGGCGACGTTGCGGTCGAATTTGTTCTGCACGACTTTCACGACGGATGCCGCGAAGGCATCCACCCGGTATCCCGTGCCGGCAAAGCTGGCCCGCGCGCCGTCGAAGGTGCGCGCAGTGTTCGCCCACGGCAACGCGCCAACGAGCCGCCCATCTCCAAATCCGAGCTCGAGTCTTCCCGCGCGCAGGGCGGCAGGGTCCTTGTCCGCGCCCACCTGCAGATAGAGCTGCCTGAGGTCCATGTTGTCGCGGAACGGCGGTCCAGCCGGAGCCTCGTCCTTCCAGAGGCCGCGCGCGTCCATGCCCTCGACGAACAATGAGGCCTTCGGCGTTGCCTGCATGCGCGCGTTAATAAGTAGCCGCGTCAGAATGTAGCTATCAGAGTTATCCGGTTTGAAGCCGCCGCCCGTGTACCCCTCCGCGCGAGCACGCACCTGGCCACCGATATGGAGCCACGGCGGGAGAGCCGTTGACCTCGACGGCGGAACGTCGCTAGCCGATCCACTCGCTTCACTGCGAGTGGCGACCGCCCCCTGTGCTCCACAAAGCGAGCTTGTCGCCGCGATAGCGAAAACATGAAGAACGTGACGAACGTGAAGGCGCATGAAATGGGGTGCGCTGGTTAAGGGTTTTACCCGAGGGCAATGTAGGGATCGCGTCCTCTTGCGCAAGACGAAAGTTGCGGCATACTTCCCTTTCACGCCGACAGGAGCGCGAACGGTGAGCCCACCGATGGATGTGATTCAGGGAACCCTGGATTTGCTGATTCTCAAGGCGTTATCGCTTGAATCCATGCATGGCTGGGGCATCACGGCGCGGATCGAGCGCATTTCGGGCGGGACCTTCAAAGTCGGCCAGGGTTCGCTGTACCCTGCCCTGCATCGCTTCGAGAAACGAGGATGGGTGGCGTCTTATTGGCGAACTACCGAGAACAATCGGATCGCGCGATACTACGAGTTATCGCCGGCGGGGAGACAGGCTCTCGCGAATGAATTGGATCAGTGGCATTCGTACGCCACTGCCATGTCGCACGTTGTCAACGCTCACTAGCGTAGGCAAGAATCTTCGCGTAGTTGGACAGGATCTTCTTCTGGTTCTTGATGATCGCATCCTGGTTGCGAAGAATCCTGATCTGATTTCCAACGACTTCTGAAAGCCGGATCTGGTTGCGCAGGATGTGATTCTGATTCCTGATTATCACTTTGTCATTGGCGATGAGCAGCCGTTGATTCTTGAGCGTCGCCTGTGCCATTGAGTTTTCCTTCGTGATTTGGTGTCGACGATGATCGACCTTCCGTGCGTCGACTAGGATGGCGACGGCAAGGTCCGAGTGGCAAGGGATGGCTGCGCAACCTGCAGGTTCATCCCTTCGAGCGGCGCTGATGCGCCAGATTCGCAAAAGACAGGGCTGGACGCCGTTCCCCGGAGCGCTGGCAGCCTTGCAATGAGTGCCTCGCGGCTCATGCCGAGGAGAGCGTGGCGCTCGATGAGCTCGTCGAAATCAACTGGATAAAGATTATTCCGTGTTGGATTGCCTAGACCCGCGACGTTACGTGGTGCGAGTGCCCCGTGTAGCCAGTGGGCAAATTCATTGCGCTCGCTCGCGCTGCCGACTTCGCCGTGCCGCTTTGTGATATCACGGAGCCTGGTAAGACTCTCACGTGCGAGTGGTTGCAGCACGGGGTCACCAACTCCCAGAAAGCCTTTCCAGGCCACTTGGTCGTCGGGAACGAGTCGTTGACTCACTTCGGCAAAGGAGACAGTCCCGAAATACAATGCGGCCTGCGCCGCAAACAAATCGAAATGGCTCATCGCCTCGTACGCGCCCGCGACCACGAGATCGATGTGCCCCGCCTCGGTGGCAAGCGCCGACTCGTACCGCGCGAGAACTTCTGGACGGGGAACGCGTCGCCGATCCGCGCACTGCTCGAAAGCGAGTGCCAGTCGCTCGATCGCGCGCAGACTCCAGGCAATACCGGTCGAGAATAACGGGTCGACGAACGCAAAGGCATGCGGCATCAAGGCCCAGCGTTCGCCGGCCGCGCGGGCCATGCGATGCTGAATGGCTGGGCGAAATACAATTGGCATCAGCGGCTCTGCATCCTCGAACGCGCGCGCAAGCGTGGGATATCGATCGAGGAGCGTGGTCCACAGCGTGGATGCGCTCGCGCCGGCGGGCAACGAGGCCAACCCGCGTGGGCTCAACAGAAACCCCGCGCTGGTCACTCCATCGTCGAAGCGCAACGAGTACATCCACCCTTCGTCGATGACGTGGTGCACTGCCGCCCAGTCATCGGGATACGGTCCCTCAGGCAGGCCCGGCACGACATCGCTCATTAACCGGACACCGTAGAAGTGGCTGAACACAACCGCGGATTGAGTCTCGGTGGGCTCCATTGCGTTTGGGATGGACAGCTGCTTCGCGAGAAAACCACCGGGACCCGAAGCATCGATGACGAAATTCGCTCTCAGCTGGAATGGCGCCTGATTTACCGTACCGTATAGATGCACTCCATTGCACCCGACCTCCGAGGCTCCCAGCTCGACGCGCTCGCGATAATCGACTCCCGCCGCGATCGCTGCGCGCACAAAGTGATGGTCGACATCGGCCCGCAGCCAATGGGTATCAGACAGGTGGGCATGCGGGCTCGCGGCCACCAGCAGCCGTTCTGACTCGAGACCGCGATTCGCGAATTCCTCGCTGGGGTGGTGGCGATAGAACGTGAAGCCTCTTTTCAGTCCACGACGCAGCTGCGGAAAATGCGCGAGCCATCTCCCGTGCGTCGCGAGATGATAGCAGTCGGCGAGGCCGTACCTGAGGCCGATTCGCTCGAGCGAAAGATTTGCGAGCGGCGTCGATGACTCACCGATAGCGAAGCGCGGATGGGTGCCACGCTCGAGCAAGACGACATCATAGCCGAGGGCGGCGAGTACTCGCGCGAGGATAGAACCGGCAAAACCACTTCCGATGATCGCAACTTCACAGGTCTGCATCATGCCCGCTGACCGGCAGGAATCGGCGTTTCCACGGAAGCACTGCCCGAACTTCGCGCGCCATCGCAAACGATCGGTGCCTCGGCACGACCGCTGATGTTGAAGCGAAGCATCCGCTCCACCCTGCGCGCTCGGCAATGCTCGCATGCGGGCAGCCTTTCTACGTCCCAAAGATCGGCAGTGACTACAGCGCACCGAATGTGGGCGCACCGATCGAGCACTTCCTCGAGTTGCAGCAGGGTGGGCGGCGTAAACTCGCCTTCGGCCTGAAGACGCTCCATCTCGCCATTACCGCCGCGAACCGGAATTACGGAGACGACTGCCGCGCCTCGATCCACTGCGTACTCGACCGTGCGGACCGTCCACGCGACGGACTCGCTGGCGGGGATGTGCGGCGCGCCAAGCAGTACGAAGACCCGCAAATCGATGTCGTTGTCCAGAAGAAAGCGCGCGGCACGATCGAAGCGAGCCAGATCCAGGCGCTTATTCAGCTGCGCTGCAGCGACTGGATGAATCGTCTCCAGTCCTACAGCTATCTCGAGTCTTCCGGAAATTTGCTCCGCAAACTCGAGCGCGGCGGGCCCGATCGTGTTCGCATGGGACTCCACGGTAACAGCAGCGAACGGCGCTGTGAGCGCAGCAATTCCCCGAAGGTCGGACAGCGGGACGGCGCGCCTATCGAAGAAATTGCTCGAGTTGTAAAGCTTGACTCTCTCGCACTGAACATCGCTGAAAGTCGAGAGAACGGTCTCGATCTGCCTCGTTAGCGCGCCGGCGGGCGTCGGACCCTCGATTGTGCCGCGCCAGAGATCGCAGAAGGAGCATGTAAAGGCGCACTCGGCCCCAGCCAGAAAAATTGTGAGGGCGCGCTCCAAAGTTCCGTCGGGGCGACGCTCGTCCTCAACGACAGATCCATGGGACCTGTACGGATCGACATAATCTTTCGGCGGCCGGAGATCCCTTATCCGCCGAGCGACAGCGGGATCGTTCACTTATCTGGAGAGATTCTTGTCGTAACCCTTCCTACAGTGCTGCGAGAATCGGGTGAGCCGGCGCGGAGTGCAGCGTCTCGAAGTGGTTGCGATACCGCGCCTCGTCTCGCGGAAAAAGTCGGTCGACTTCCCGGGCCGATACGGATCCATGCTGGAAACGACGCTTGGGAAAGACCGGCATCTCGAGACCAAGGACGGATCGAACGCCGCGCGCGACGATCTCCCCTTTCAATGCGTAGAGGCGCTCGTGCGACCCTTCAGTCAGCTCGGCAAACGGAATCGCTTCCGCCACTGAGATCACCGCAGGGCGCGTGTACGGGCTGAACGCCGCGAACCCGTACTCCCGTGCGCACGCATAGCTTCGCACACATCCTCGGCTATACCCACCCGAATACGTGAGCGAGTGTTTGATCGATTCCACCCCCCAACCTTCCTGATAAAGCATCCGGTTGTTGACCACGCTCCGGATGGTGAGCTCCGTGTTCTCCTCGATTGGATAATCCTTGAGGTTCTCGTCGCCGCCATCGCCGTCCACCAGCAGCTTCCACTCCGGGTAGCGGTCGCGAATCGCAGCCAGCAGCGCGAGATTCACCGCGGCGCACTCCACGTCGAGTGGCTTGTAATCCTCGATCACAGCGACAGCGCGCAACGGGTCGAGCGCTGAAGATGGAACGTCGATCACCTCGCCGAACATCTCGAGATTGGTGCGAGTGAGAAAATCGGCGGCCTGGCGCGCGTCGTCGCCTTCTCCATCGATCGAAAGAGTGAAGGCCTTGAGACGCGCGGGGGATTGGCCCTCGTTGAGCAGAAGCTTGTAGAGGCAGACAAACACGGCACCGCTGTCAATCCCGCCCGAGAACGGAACACCGATTGGTGCATCGCCCGGTTGTGCGAGCAACCAGCGCCGGAGCTCGGTGTAAACGGCTTCCATGTAATGGCGACCAATGACGTCGAGGTCCTTACCAAGCGTACCACGCGGCGGATCGAAAAATCGTTGGTGCACGGGATTCGGGTCCGGACATCCCACAAGTCTGAGAGTGGTGATGTGATGGGCAGGAACCATCCGGGTGTAGCTCGGATGGAATTGCGCGCTCCAGCCACGACGTGCGAGCTCGGACGCGATCTCGTCGATTCGGTCCGCGACGATCAACACCGGCCCGTCCGTCGATTTAGCCAGAAAATACCGCATCGGACGATCGAGGCTGCGGGCCAGCATTATGCGCTCCCCAACCTGCGCGAGCAAAGCAAAGGAGCCGTCGACGGCGAGGAGTGCTTCGGTGTCGCCGTTCATCAGAGCCTGACGCGCGTCTGATGCAGTGCGTCCCCACAGCCGTTGGGACTCCTCGGGTATCAGGTTGATGACCCGTGAAATCGGCGTATGTTGCTCCATGCGAAAAAAATACGTCGCGGGTAGTGTCGCAGCTACCGTGGTAACCCTCCTTACACTGTCCTGTCATGGCGAGAGCGCAGGCCCTCGCCTCTTCAGAATTCTTTCAGCGAGCGAGACCGGAATTGACTTCGCCAACACTATAGCGATCACGGATTCGCTGAATGTCCGAACCGATCCGTACGTGTACAACGGCGCTGGTGTCGGAGTGGGGGACATAGATAACGACGGCCTGCCGGACATTTTCTTCGCCGGAAACACGGTCTCCAGCCGTCTCTATCTGAACAAAGGGAATTTCCACTTCGAGGACATCACCAGGAGTGCCGGCGTGAAAACAACGAGGTGGGCAACCGGCGTCTCCACCGTCGACATCAACAACGACGGCTATCTGGATTTTTATGTCTCGGTCTCCGGACCTCCCTGGTCACGTGCCGCGGACCGGGCCAATCTCCTCTTCGTCAATAACCACAATCGCACCTTTACCGAAGAGGCGGCGCAGTATGGAATCGCCGATACGGGGTTCACTACCCACGCTGCCTTTCTCGATTACGACGGAGACGGGTGCATCGATCTTTTCGTGCTCAACAATTCACCCCGGGACTTCTCACGCGGCGACCTGACGACTTCCCCGAGCGGCGCGCGCGGCGAAACCCCGGGTAGCTACAACGAGCTGTATCGGAACGACTGCCACGGGAAGTTCATCGACGTCTCCGCCAAGGCCGGCATTCTCCACGATCCCGGCTACGGACTCGGCGTCGCCGTCGCGGACCTCAATCGCGACGGCTGGCCGGATATCTACGTGTCGAACGACATCACGCCGAACGACGTGCTCTATGTAAACAACGGCAATGGGACTTTCACCAACAAAGCCGCGACGTGGCTGAAGCATACCAGCTTCGCCGGGATGGGCGTCGACATCGCCGATTACAACGACGACGGGTGGCCCGACATCCTCCAGGTGGACATGCTGCCGCGAGATCTCGCGCAGAGAAAGGAGATGAGCGGCTACGTCACCTACAGCGCTCGCCTCGACGCCGAGCGCCGGGGATTTCGCCCTGACTTTACGGCGAACGCGCTGCAGTTGAGCAACGGAGTTACACCCGCTGGCGACGTCATCTTCAGCGACGTGTCCCATCTGGCAGGCGTCGCGGCGACGGACTGGAGCTGGAGTCCCCTCTTCGCTGACTTCGATAACGACGGCTACAAGGACATCTTCATCAGCAACGGGTATCCGAAGGCCGTCATCGATTTCGACTACCAGGCAGCGATGGCTGCGGCGCGCCGCGGACGCGACTCGGCCGCCGCGGCAAAAGCCCAGAAGGAAATCTTCGATCGGCTGTATCCCTACAATCCGTCGAATTATTTCTTCCGCAACGAAGGCGATCTGACCTTTCGCGACGAGACAGAGGCATGGGGTGTTGAAGGGCCGAGCTTTTCGTATGGCGCCGCCTACGCGGATCTGGACAAAGATGGGCGTCTCGATCTGGTCGTCAACAACATCGATGCACCCGCTCTTATCTATCGGAATGTCGCGCCCAGGGATGACCAGCACCATCATCTCGAGCTTCGTCTCGACGGAGCACCGCCAAACCGGCTGAACGGCGGCATCGGAGCGTCGCTCACTCTAACGGCGGGCGGACGAACTCAGTACGCCTACCATTCGCCCTATCGCGGCTACATGTCGAGCATGGACGATCGTCTGTACTTCGGACTGGGGAGCGCGCGGCGCGTCGACAGTCTCGAGATTCGCTGGCCAGACGGGCGCCGGCAACTGCTCACCAACCTTCCGGTAGATACTCTTTTGGTACTCCGGCAGATCGACGCGGCGAAGACGGCACCCGTCCCGCCGTCTTTTCGTACCGCGGATCGATGGTTCGAGCCCGTGGTGTTGAAGAGCGCACTATCAGATTCGCAGAAGGTGTCGGGACGGCTGGACTATGGCGTACAGCCGCTCTTGCCATATCTGATCTCGAGCCAGGGTCCAGCAATCGCTGTCGCAGACGTGAACGGCGATCACCTCGACGATATCTACATCGCGGGCGGAGGTGGTATCGCTGGCGAGCTCCTCCTTCAGAAGAAGGACGGCAGCTTTACGGCGCCTCTACAAGGCGAGCCGTGGGCGGCGGACAAGGACTACGAGGATTGGGGCGCGACCTTCTTCGACGCGAACGGCGATGGGTTGCCGGACCTCTATGTCGCGAGCGGCGGGTACCAGCTCAGTGCGAGCTCGCCACTGCTGCAGGATCGGCTGTACATCAACAAGGGCGGCGGACATTTCGCCAGGGATTCCGCGGCGCTGCCGACAATGCTCACGAGCACCGCCGCTGTGCGCGCCGGGGATTTTACCGGAGATGGGAAGCCGGACCTGTTTGTCGGAGGACGTCTCACGCCGCGCAGCTATCCGTACCCTACGCGGAGTTACCTGCTGCGCAACGACGGTGGGCACTTCACCGATGTGACGAACCAGGTCGCCCCCGAGCTGGTGAGCCCGGGTGGCATGATCACTGACGCGGTCTGGGTGGACTTCGATGGTGATGGAAAGCTGGATCTCGTGACAGTCGGCGAATGGATGCCGATTCAGTTTTATCACAACGATGGGAAGCAGCTGCACAACGTTACGGCCGCGTCGCACCTGCCGCCGATGCGCGGCTGGTGGTACAGTCTCGCGGTTGGCGACTTCGATCGCGACGGCCGTCCGGACATCGTCGCGGGCAACCTTGGATTGAACTACGACTACACGACGTCACCAGAGGCGCCGTTCGGTATCTACGCTGGCGATTTTACGGGCAACCGCTCTACCGACATTATCCTGTCCAAAAAGGTCGGGGGTACCGAGTATCCTCTCGCGGGACTGGTGCCCCTTGGCCGCGATATCTATACGCTGGGTATCAAATTCCCGACGTATGGCTCCTTCGCGCAGGCGAGTATACCGCAGATCCTGACGCCCGCTCAACTCCAGCACGCCATTCACTACCAGGCGGACACCTTTGCGAGTGTCTTTCTCCACAACGCGGGCGGCGGATCGTTCACCGTTTCGAACTTGCCCAACCTCGCGCAGATCGCGCCCATCAAGGGCATCGTTGTCGACGATGTGGATGGCGACGGGAATTTGGATTTAATCGTGGCCGGGAATCTTTACGACGCGGAGCCCAACACTCCCCGTGCTGACGCGGGCAACGGCCTCTGGCTCAAGGGCGATGGTAAGGGGCACTTCACGCCAGTGGCTCCTTATCGAAGCGGCTTTCTGGCCCCGGGCAACGTGTCCGGACTCACTCTGGTGAAGACAGCGAGAGGAAATATCGTAATCGTTGCCAACAGCGGCGGTTCCTTGCAGGCGTTCGGCGTTGGCCGGCGGTAAAAAAAAAAGCACCGGTACAGTGAAGTACCGGTGCTTTTTGCTCCTGCAGTTGCTTACCAGCCAGGATTCTGCTTGAGGTTTGTCTGGCCGTTTGACTTGCTAAGATCGATTTCGATCGGAGGAATCGGGTAAAAACGGTGCCTCTCGGCGAGCGGTTCCGCGTCAGCGAGGTAGGTCCGCCGCGTGTCTTCGCGTCCGCCACCAATTCCCGTGAGGTATCCGTTGATCGTGGCCTCCGCCTCCCCCATGCCGTAGCGTCTCAGATCGAAGAAGCGCTGCCCTTCCATCGCCAGCTCGAGCCTTCTCTCCGCGTGAACCGCTGCACGGGCATACGCCTGACTCGGAAAAGACGGGTAAGGGTTGACCGCGTACTTCGCCCAGGTGATCAGTGGACTATTGATTGGCAGCGTCATCTCCGGATGTCCCGCGCACTGCGGGTATTTCGCGGCGACGTTATTACTGGCGGAAGCCGCACAACCCTGTGCCGCTACTGCCGCGCGTGCTCTAACCTGATTGACCAACGCTCGAGCGCCGTTGAGGTCGCCGGTTTCAACCTCGGCCTCTGCGAGCAGAAGCAGTAGGTCGGCATACCGGAACAGGTGCATGTTCATCGAGCTTTGTTGCTGCGGCTGCCACCCTACGGTTGCCTCGGCACCGCTCGCCTGCTCGTGGATGTTCTTCTTCGGGCTGTACGGGCCGGCGTTTTCCTTGTCTCTCGCCCAGGTGTTGCTATAGAGCTCCCAATCCTTGAACGGAACGCCATCGCGACCTACGGTCCAGTCGAGGCGCGGGTCAACGGGCGTAAGGTTTCCAGCAACGAACTCGGCGTCGGAGGCGTTCCATGAATCCGGCGACGAAAGCGCGAGCGGCAGGCCGGAAGCGTCAACCTTGAAGAAATTGACGAGGTTCTGCGTCGGATCGTTGAAGCCGCAGCAGGCAAAGTGGCTTGGCGAATAGGGGAAATTAAGCCGCTCGCCATAGTTGGCATTTTCCGCGTTCGGCTCACCATCGTTGGCTGAAGCCTGATACGCAAAGATGGTTTCCTTTCCGTTCTCCTTGGACGGAAATGCCGTCCAGACATCGGCAAAGTTGTCCTCGAGTCCGTAGGGACCGTTTGCGACAATGTCCTTGAACGTGGCTACTGCGTCGGCGTACTGGTGGTTATAGATCTGTACGCGTCCCTTGTAAGCCTTCGCGGTCCAGGACGTCACGCGACCTTTCTGTCCGTTGCGCGGTGTCGCTGGCAGCAGCTTGATAGCTGAATCCAGGTCCTTCAGAAGATCCGCGGCAACTGCGCTGCTGTCTTCGTTCGGCTTCCGGAAATCAGTGTCTTCCTCGCGGTAGTACGGAATGTTGCCCCACATCCGCCACCCCTCGAAGAGGTAGTGGGCGCGAAGGAAGGTGGCCTCCCCCTCGATGCCGTTCGCGTCGGCGACGGAGAATTCCGTCGGACTCGAAGTCTTCACTTCCTTTAGAAGACGAAGGGTTGAGTTGGCGCGGACGACACCCTCGTAGACCTGAGTCCACTTGTCTTCCAGGTAGGCCCCGGCGCCGGAACCGCCCCAATGGTACGCCTCGAGATCGTTGATCTGCTGCTGATCCAGGTGGTCAGATCCCTTATAGGTGTCGTCGCTCGTCACGTCGCCGAAAACCCAGTTGGTCGCTGCGCAACCCCATCCGGTTGGACCGTTTGAGTAGTCGCAGTCCAGGTCTCGGTACGTGGCAATGAGACTGCCTTCGACGCCCGCGCGATTCGCGAGCGTCTCCTGGTTCAATGTTCCCTGCGGCGCGGACGCGTTGGTTAGGAAATCCTTGCAGCCATACATCCCAGCTGTGGCAAGAATCACCAATCCCGTTCTGCGGAGCAGAGCCTGTGTTAATACCGGTTTCATCGTCTCTTTTCCTTTGAGAAGGCTGATTAGTTCAGAATGAGGTGGTTATGCCGATGCTGAAAATTCTGTTGGTTGGGTACGCGCCCTGGTCGACACCCATGAACTGGTCGCGAATGTCGCCTGCGGCGCCACTGGCGTTGACCGGGGGAAGCGCTGGATCCAAGCCGTCATAATTGGTCTTGGTGAAGAGGTTCTCACCCTGAACGTAAACGCGAGCACCGGGCAGATACCGGCTGGTGCCCGGCAGTGTGTAGCCCACCTGCAGGTTCCGGAGCCGCGTGTAGGAGCCATCCTTCACGAAGTAGCTGCTCGGCCGGTCGCTGTAGGTGTCATTGATGTCGAGAATCGGGTACTTGGCGTTCGGATTCTGCGGCGTCCATGAATTCGCCAGAAGATCTTTTCTTACGTTCGACGAGAAATCCTGGAAGACATAGAAGTCCATCTGGTTCTCGAAGATCTTATTGCCGTACGTGCCGAATATTGTTGCACTGGCATCCCAGCTTCCGCGGTGCGCGCCAAGATCCAGGCCGGCCGTGAAGTTCGGGTGTGGACTGCCGATGATCGTGCGGTCCTCGGCCGTGATTTTCCCGTCGCCGTTGACGTCACGGAACTTGATACGACCCGGAGCAGCACCATCCTGAGTGGCGTGGGCTGCGACGTCGGCCGCATTCTGGAAGTAGCCGTCGGCGATATAGCCGTAGAAGGAGCCGATCGGGTGACCGATCATGTTAATGGTTTGCGATCCGTCAAGCGCAATGCGCGTCGCGCCCGGGCCGAAGAAGAAGGTCTGAACACCGTCGATCGACAGGATCGTGTTCTTGTAGTGGCTGCCGTTAAAGGTCGCATTCCACCACGAGCCGGTGTGACCAACCGAGAAATCAAATCCGGTATTCCGCATCTTGCCGATGTTGACGATCGGCGGAGCGGCGACACCGGCGGTAGCCGGGGTTCTCGGATCGAAGAGCAGATTGTCGGTGTTACGTCGGTAGACATCGAGGACGACGTTGAGCGCCCCCTCGAACAGCGATACATCCGCGCCGACGTTGGTCGACCGGTTCTCCTCCCACTTCAAATTCGGATTACCAAGCGCCTGCTGCCGGAAACCCGGCACAATACTGGTGTTCGATCCCGAAATGTCGTAGAAGGTGTCGCCGCGGTCGCCGCCGAATGTAGAGACGATGCGGCCCGACGGAATTTCCTGGTTTCCGGTAACGCCCCATCCGTATCGGAGCATCACGTCAGAGAAAATTCTGTTGTTGGCGAAGAAGGGCTCGTTCGTGATCCGCCAGCCAAGACCAACGGCCGGGAACGTTCCCCATTGGTGACCCGGGGCAAGGTTGGACGAGCCGTCCCTTCTCAGAGTCAAACTCGCGATGTACTTGTCGGCGAAATTGAAGCCTGCCTTGCCGAAGAGGGACAACAAAGCGTGCTGTCCGCCGGAGCTGCCGACGTTCTTGGTGCTCGGATCCGCGAGCGCGTCCTGGATGTAGCGCGAAGAGATATTGGTGTTCAGCAGATTGCTGATCGAGCCGGAGAGGAAGCGGCTGTTGCCCGCGTTGGCTTCCTGGCCGAGCAGGAAGTCAAAGCTGCTTCGTGAAATCGTCTTGACGTACCTGGCCGTGTTGCTCCAGGTCCAATCCAGCTGCTGATAGTTGTACTCGTTAATTCCGTTCGAGAACGAGGCCTCGCGGTTTTGCGGGGTCGGCGCGGAATATCCGGCAAACGAGTTCTGGCGAACGTCGAAGCCGAGTCGGCTCAACAGCGAGAACGTGGGCGTCAGGTTGAGGCCGCCAAAAATGTTTCCAAAGACCTGATTGTCTTTGCTGATGTTGTCCTTCTGATCGAAGGCATTCTTGAGCGGGTTGCTGCTGTTGTCGGCCGGAACGCCCTTCGCACCGCCGAAGTTGCCGGCGATGTCATAGACGGGTACGACCGGCTGTTGAAGGATGTCTTTGCCGAGAATTCCGTTCTCTGCCTGGGTGCTCGGATCATCCGGGATGCCGCCGAAGTGACGGTCGACGGACAAGGCGATGTTCTCGCCGAAGTTCAGCTTCGAGCGGTTGAACGAGGTGTTGACGCGAACGTTACCGCGCTTGAAATCGGTGTACTTGGCGGTTCCCTTTTGATCGAAGTAATTGAACGAAACCGCGTAGGCGTTGGCCGCGCCGCCGCCTCTCACATCGAGGTTGTAATCCTGAACCGGCGCCGAGCCGAAGACTTCCTTCCACCAGTTCGTGCCAGCGCTGCCCGGAATGATGAGCGCGTTGGGATACGAATACTTGGAAGCATCGACAGTCAACGGGCGTCCGAACGCGTCTTTCGTCAGCACTGCACCCGGAGTAACGAAGGTGTAGGCCGGAACCGACGGATTGTTCGGATCGCCGTAGATGCGGGTAAGCGCATCCGGAATCGGCACGCCGGCGTTGAGGTAACGCTGCCGCTGCACGGCGAAGTAATCGAGAGAATTCGTCAGAAGAATGTCGTCGTATCCCTTGGTCGGGGTCGCGATACCAGTTCTGGCACGCAGTGTTGCCGTCGGCGCACCAGAGTTGTTGCCCTTAATGGTTTCGATCAGAATCACGCCGTTGCTCGCGCGCGATCCGTAGATCGAGGCCGCTGACGCGTCCTTCAGAACCTGAATGGAGGCGATGTCTTCGGGATTCAGGAAGTTGACGTAGGAGTCCTGAACCGGGGTGCCGTCGACGACATAAAGCGGATCGTTGTTCTGGAAAGAACTGATACCGCGGATTCTGACCGTGCTGCGCGAACCCGGGGATCCGCTCGTCTGAACGGTCACACCGGGAACAGTCGCGTCAAGTGCCTTCACTATGCTGGCACTGGATTGCTTCTTCGCCGCGTCGACGTCGGCGCTGGCGACGGCGCCGGTGATGTCGCCGCGCCGCTGTTCAGTGTAAGCCGTCACCACGACCTGCTCGAGGTACGGTATCTGGGACATGCTGACATCGACTGTCCCGCGACCTGACACTGGCTGGATAATCGGCTTCTGGCCGACCAGGGAGAAGGTGAGGACCGCATCCGCCGGAGCGGTGATCCGATACTTACCGTTGGCATCCGTGACGACGCGGTTATCGGTTCCCTGTACTCGTACAGTCACGCCCGGCAAGGGCGCGCCGGTGGTGGACGTCACCGTACCCGACACCGTCGTTTGTTGCGCGAATGCTGCCGCGCTCGAAACAAGCAGGAAGAGAACGGCCATCCAAACCGCGTGGACGCGGCGGGAATTGCCGTTAAGGACCGAACGCGTACGCTGTAACATCTTCTTCATTTCAAATCCTCCCGTGGCGGGCATTGTGGTTCTCATTCTGCGGGTCTTCGCATCGACTGCAGGCCTTGCATAGCGATCAACTGGCGGTACGTGAGGAGCTGGATGTTGTGCGCTTTCACGGCGTCTCTAAAGCGCTGTGAAGTCACCGCGTCCAGCTCTCCCTGGCGGTTCTTGCTCATGTCGGCGAGACCGCCGTTGGTGTTCATATCGAGCAACGCGCCGAGCTCCGCGTTGTCGATACCGACATGTGTTACGAGAACGGTAAAACCTGGCTTCAGACGCCCCACGAGCGCAACCAGGCTGTCAGTTTTGTCCTGGGGGCGGGCCTCGTACTGGGGATTGTAGGCGGGCTCCCCGAAGTAGTGCATCATGCCGAGGGTGTACTCCTTCGCGAGACGCTCGGCGATCTCGCGAAATTGGGGATTGTCGAAGACGGTCCCCATATGGTAGTCGACGTAGGCGATCTTGAGACCCGAGTGCATCGCGCGCTCGATCTGCGCCCGGAGCTCGGCCTCGACCTGGCCGAGGTCTGGGTGGTTCCGCTCGAGGGCATCGGACGAAGGAAAGAAATAGCCGTCCGCATCGACCAACGACGGGACGGCTGTCCGACCAAGCACGGGACCCCAGCGGTAATTCTTCCACTCGGAATTGAGGGTAAGATGCACTCCAACGGCGACGTCAGGATGCTGCTTGAGGATCTCCACCGTCTCCTGATACCACGGCGTCGGAAACATGACGGACACGGAGACGGGCAGTCCGGTGTTAATGAGCTTCTCTAGAGCCATGTTGACGCTATGACTCATCCCACCGTCGTCGGCGCGAATAACCAGATATGCCTGGTTGGGATTACGCGCAAAGCTCGCGGCGTTGGGCTGAGCAGCCGCGGACGCCGGGCAAATGGACAAAGTTGAGAGAGCCAACAGAACTACGAACGAACGAAACAGGTGCGAGCGAGCCTCACTAGAGAAGGTCAGCCGAGTCTTCTACTGCCCGACGTGCACGCAGGACGGAACCGCCGAAGGAGGAGCCGCCGCCGGGACTCCCGTTATTACGGCCCGGGATTGGAGTTGTCAAGTTTTTTTTTCGGCGCAAAACCGTCGGCTATTGAAGCCACTTGGCCATCGAATGGAAAAAGACCATCTGGCGCATTAGCGCTCACGTCCACACTATATGGACCGTCAAGGGCCATGCGCGATGCAGGACTGTGCGGTCAGTTGCTTATTGCCCCGTTTTCGCGGGGCTTTTACCAGGTCAGGGAGACAAGAAATGAGGATTAATCGATCGGCGACGGTAGTAGGAATGGCGTTAGCGCTCGCGGCACTCGCCGCATGCAATGACGATGAGAGTACGGGGACGTTCGTCCAGGCCGTCCCAACTGCTCTCGCAGTTTCGGATGGAAACTCTCAGACGGGATTCGTGACCAGTCCCCTGGCCACCGACCTGCAGGCAACTCTGACCGACGCGAATGGGCTTCCGGTTATTGGCTCGCCAGTCGTCTGGACAGTGACTTCAGGAGGCGGATCACTCTCTGCCACGAACACGACCACGAATTCTTACGGGCAATCGAATGTTACCTGGACGCTCGGAGATACCCCTGGTCCTCAGTCCGTCTCGGTAGCGGCTGCGGGCTCACCGACCATCTCCGGAACGTTCAACGCGACGGCCGTTATGCCGAATTTCGCAATCGAATCCGGTAACAATCAGACGGCGGCCGCTGAGGACACGGTGACCGATCCGATCGCCGTATTGGTGACAGATTCGAACGGCGATCCGGTCGAAAACGTCAGGGTCGATTTCGCCGTCGCCTCCGGCGGTGGCTTCCTCGGCGATTCCGTGAGCACGCTCGCTGTCCAGACTGATTCCAAGGGAATCGCCTCCGCGATCTGGGTACTCGGCTCATCCGTCGGCACGCAAACCGTGACGGCAAAAGTCGCCAACGGAACACCCGTGACTTTCACGGCGGTCGCGACCGTTCCTCCGGTAGCGTTCAATTTCGACGCGGCTAAGCAGACCGTTCTTCTCGCCGACAACAGCGGCATTCGCTTGACGGCAAAAACAGCTCGCGCGCGATTCGCAGAGCGAGCGCGCGGATAAGGATTTCGAAAGCGAACCGATTGCGGTTCGCTGATGGGACGACGGAAAAGGGCGAGAGCTTCCGGTCAGCTCTCGCCCTTTTTTGTCGTAGTACTGCTCTATCTCGACAGCCATCGCGGCAAGCACACGTTCGCTGGCCAGAGCCGATGTCACGGCGAACGAGCTAGTTGAGTCTGTTCGCCAGCTCGGTGAGGTGGTCGGCGGCTTCGGTGATAGGCTTGGGTCCGACGAGCGCAGCCTGGTCGAGCGCTGGAATTTCTGGTTCGCGCCGCGGATTCTTGATGCCAAGTCTCTTGCGCAACTCGTCACGAAAGGCGCGAGCAGGTCGGTAAAAGCGCTCGCGGTAAATCCGCCAGGTAGCAAGATGGCTCTGAATCAGCTCGGTGCTCTCCCTGTCGAGCGCGTTGTCTCGCTCTTCCTCGGTGAGGGTGGCGAGCACTCTCGGTCGAAGCAATGAGTTGACGTACGCGCCATCGGATCCAGCTTCGAAGGTGCGCATCTCATCGGCGAGTTGGAGGGTTTCCTCTTTGAGCGCGGAGGGAGGAAGTTCTCGCAGCTGTTCCACGAGCGGGTCGACCTCGGGAACCACAGACGGAGTGGGTTCTTCCGGAAAACTGAGATCGACCGGCTGGGGTACCGTCGCCAGCAACCAGAGAAATTCTGTGATGGTGACGATAGCGTAGCAGGAAGCGGCAACGACAGCGAAACGCGCAGCTGCCGGCAAGGTTCTCAGAACACCGTGCCCGCGCCAGAGAACGTTGAGCACCGATACCGAGATGCAGCCTGCGATCGTGATCGGGTGCGCTACCGGCAGCTGCTGCCATGCCGCGGGGGCGACGCGTCCCCAATTTCGTTTACGGAGTAATAGCCTCACGTGTAGGGGACTGTTTCTCCGATGAACGAGTCACGCGTTTCGGCCGCGCCGCGGCAGCGAAAGAATTCCGTAACGCGCCGCCCCGTGCCGCGTCAGCGACCCGCCTCGGCCGGGCCTCACCTTCTCCGGTCTGGGTTTTCAAAATACCGAGAGACAACTCTCGAACGCATGGATCCTCGGACTCAGCGCTCTCCCGTAGCTTCGCAATGTCGGAGAGTGGAAGATGGCCTGCGTTCGAGCGCAGCTGACGATTTACCACTGAAACGATCGAGGAGAGCGACGACATCCCGCGCTCGGAGCCATCACTCCAGCCCCAGTCGCGCACGGACTGCGCCGCCCCGACGCAAAACCGGGGCGCTGCCGCAACGATGAGGGGCTGGGAGTGCGCTGCACTCACTAATGGTGATCCGAAAAGGAGCACCGGCAATATCAATCTCGAGAAGCTCATGGAAGATCTCACGGAAATGGACGTGGACGCGGCCACGGCCACGGCCAGGGGTCGAAGGAATTTTTTCCGGCAAGACCGCGCACAGCCGCCTCGCGCACTCGTGGGTCGCTCGAGGTGAGGAGCTGGGTCATAAGCGCCTCGGAGTGCTCTCCGGACTTCATCATTCCGCGAATCAGTGCGCGGCGCACGCGATCGTCCTTTTCATTCTGTAGCGCATCGCGAAGCGCAGGCAGCGCACTCGCGTCCTCGAGCTGACCGACCGCCCAGGCGGCCTTCAGGCGCGTGTCGCGATCGGGATCGGAGAGGAGGCGCAGCAATCCAGCTGGAGCCTTTGCGCCTTCCTCGTCAAGCTGGCCGATCGCCCACGCTGCCGTGCCGCGTACTCTGGGACTGCGGTCCGACGTTGCAGCTGCGAGAATGTCGAGCGACGAGCGGTCCTCGAGATTCCCTATCGCCCACACCGCCGTCTCCCGAACTCGATCTTCACTGTCCTGCTTCGCGGCGGCAGCAAGAAAAGGAACGCCGCGCCGGTCCTCGATGTTGCCCAAAGCCCAAGCGGCCATCTCGCGCACCGCGGGATCGGCGTCGTGTCCGAGAACGCTGCCAAGCGCATCGACCGCGTCACGGGCTTCCAGATTCCCGAGAGCCCAGGCAGCAACCCGTCGTACTCGCGGTGAATCATCCTGACGCACCACGCGAATGAGCGCCGGAATGGAGCTGGTGGAATCCATGTGGCCCACGGCGGCGACCGCTGCCTCGCGAACGAGCGCGGCGTTGTCACTGAACAATCCAACCAGCGGATTCAGAGCGCGCCCGTTCTCGATGCGACCAAGAGCCCACGCCGCGTTGGCGCGCACGTTCACGTCCCCATCGCGCAGAGTGCGTATCAAAGGATCGATGGCCGTTGGTGCTTCTACGAGACCGAGACCCAGAGCGGCGACGGTGCGCAGTGGCGCATCGGGCGAAGCGAGCCGCGTAACGAGGTCGGTCGCCACAATCTCCGGGCGCTGGGTTCCAATCAGTCGCACCGACATCTCGCGAACACAGGCGTCGTCGGAGGCGAGCCCGTTCATCAGCTGCGCGACATCGGCCGCCGGCAGTGCCGTCCGACCGTCGCGACCCTCGAACTCTTCGTCGCCCAGCGTCTGCGCGGTCGCGGCACGGAGCGGGGTTGAAGGCGCGTCGCTCGCGCCATTGCCCCATCCGTATCCGCTGACGGCGCGCGAAGCCAGCGAACAGATTATCGGTGGCGCGCCCCGCGCCGCGGTGAGCAGTGCTGTGACATCGATCGGGGCGATACTCTCGCTGCCCGCGTCCCGAGCACTACTCGGGTGTGCAATCGCCGGCGATCCGCTCAATGACGAGAGCGCAAAAGTCGCGATCACCAATCCAATAACTCGTTGCATTATCACTCCGTTCATGTTGCCCGCCGGGTTGCGCGGTAAGTTGAAAAATCAGCACTAACCATCCAAAGAGTGGGCGCCAGACAGCAGCGCCCCTCTCCTAGTTCGGGAACGGCCGCGGTTCGGGCCACGGCCACGGCCACGGTCCGGTCGCGTTTCCTCCGGCGAGCGCTCGCACCGCGATCGCTTTCACCTTCGGGTCGCGCGATTCGAGCAATTCCTTGAGCGCGTCTACGGACTTCTCGCCCGTCGCCGCCAGTGCTCTGATGTAGGCGATCTGCAAGTCCTTGTTCTGCTCTCCGTGCAATGCAGATTGCAGTGCAGGGATCGCCGCCGGATCTTCGATCTGATACAACGACCATGCAGCGAGCTCCCGAACCTCGGGGTCGTTGTCCCTCAACAGCGCGACGAGGGCAGGCGGAGCCTGTCGCACATCAGCATTCCCCAGGGCCCACGCCGCGCGCTTCCGAACTTCAGGGCTCGCGTCGGAGAGAGCAGCCGCAAGCGCGTCACCCGCAGAACGGTCTCCTGCGCTGCCCAACGCCCACGCCGCAGTCTCGCGTACTTTGACGCTCGCGTCTGCACGCAGTGCGGCGATAAGAGCCGCGATTCCTGCCGACGATCTATCCGCTTCGGCTAGCGACCACGCGGCCATCTCCCGCACGCTCGCATCACTGTCCCGACGCAACGCGTTGGCTAACGCGTCCGCCGCAACCTGACGATCTGCGTACTCAGACAAGCCCCACGCCGCAATGCGACGCAGTTCGACACTCGTGTCAGTAGCCAGGACCTTTGCGAGTAAAGCCGGACGTTCGTCGCTGTCCTTGTCAGCAGCGCGTTGGCCCTGGGCAATAATCGCTTTCAGCAACGCCTGGGGCGACGCACTAACAGATGCGGCCGCGCCGCCGACTACAGCGTCCACAGTGGGACCGACTACCGAACCGAGAGTTGCACTCGTTGACTGCGAGATGTGCTCGGAGGTACTTGTCATCACCTGCTGCGCGACACTCGTCGAGGTCTGGGTGTTCACATGCATCGACAATGCGTCCATGTGCTCACTCAACTTCGGATCCGAACTGGGATTTTCGCGGTCGGCGAGGTCTATTGAAGAACGCCCCCGGGCGGTCGCACTCGGCGAGCTCGGTTGGCTAGCCTGACGAGGTGCGGGTGCCGCTGCACCCACTATTATCGAGATGAGCGCCAGCGAGCCAATCAGCGCCGCGGATTGCTTGCGGTTGGGACTCGAGTGACGAAGCTCGGGATCGAGAATCGCCAGCATGCGACCTTCGAACTCCTTCCGTCGTGCCATCGCCAGCGCCACCGACGGCGTTGCATCGCCACGCACGCTGGTCACGATATCCAGCAGGTGCTCGGCGTAGTCGGTTGCGCGGGCACCACATGCGAGTGCGAGATCGTCACACGCCCGCTCGCTTTCGGACCGCAGCTGCTTTGCCGCCTTCCATACCAGTGGGTGAAACCAGTACACCGCGCACGCGAGCCTGCCGAGGGTGTGCCCGATCAGGTCGTGACGACGCACGTGGGCGAGCTCGTGGAGCAGCACGGCGCGTCTGCGATCGAGCGACCAGTGATCCGATTCCGCTGGGAGAACGATCGTCGGTGTCAACAGACCGCACGCAAAAGGCATCTTTGCATCTTCACTGCGCAGCAGGCGCGGCGGCTCTTCGAGCGCGAGGCGATCCGAGACTTCCCACAAAGGATTCAGCCAGTCCGCGGTATCGAGCGGCCTGGCGCGATTTACAATCCGCTTGACGAGTAGCGCCGCGTACCCGAGCGACGCCGCAATCACGAGCAACACGGCGGCCCACAGAATGAAGAGAGCCGAAATGCCGGTGATGAGCGTCGATTCGGAAATTGGGGAACCCGATTCGCTCGACCTGCTCGCGATTCCAGGCACAGCAGTGAACGCAGCAACGCGTGAATCGTCGGCGGCATGCGCGGGGCCGAGGCGCGTCGACGTTTCACCGCGTGGTCGCGCAATCGGCGAGTACTGCTCGGCGAAGGAGCGCACCGCCGGCAGTATTCTGACCGGGAGGGGAGCCCATGCAGTAAGCGCTGGAACGAAGAGCAGCGCGGCAACCGTGACGAGCCAGACGAGGTGGCGTGCACCGGCGGAGGCGCGTTGCATCACGACGGTGATGCCGAGTGCGAGCAGGAGGATGATCGTCGCCTTGGCGAGAAGCATTATCATGGCAATGTTGGACGCGGTGAAATCGCTGAGGCCGGCGAAGAAGTTGGATATCATTTTTTATCTCCCGCTCTGTCGAGCGCGCCGAATGACATTACGCAGGCGCTTGATCTCGGTTTCGCTCAAATCGACGTCGGACATTCTCAGCAGAGCAGTAACGGCCTGCTCTGTTGAATCGCCGAAGTAAGTCCGGACTACGTGAGCGAGGACGTCCTCGCGCGCGGTCTCGGTTGGCTTGGCGGGATAGTATATGTAGCGAGGGCCGTCCTCCCGATGCTTGATGAGCTCCTTCTCGCCGAGGATGCGAAGGACCGAACGCACCGCGGAATAAGTTGGGGGATCTGGAAGGTCTGCCATGATCTCGGCGACAGTTGCGCCGGAGCGGCGGTGGAGGATGTCCATCACCTGGCGCTCACGACGTGAGAGCGAGGCAGTGGGCGCGGCGTTTTCGGGTTTGTTGGACATTAGCGTGACACTCATGACGAGCGCCCTCAAAGGAGACAGAAGTACCGGGAGCCTGTATGCTGAAAAATCAACTGTGTTGAATTTTCAACAGGCCCCCGACTTTGTCAATACCCAGTTTTCAAGCGCCAGCTATTTCCGGCGGAGGGTGATGTCGCCATTTACGGTCCTGACCCTGATGACATTGCCGCCGCGCCCAATCGTTTGACGAACCCGAACATATTTCCGCGGCGTCCCCTGGGTGTCCTCCCACGTAGTGGTTTCAGTCGTTTTCAGGTCGAAGTCGCCGAGGATACGGGTTTTGCGACCGAAGTTTTCGGTGTATGCCGCCTCGAGATCGAGAACTGCATTGAGATCGTCCGGGACTTCCAGCGTAACATTGCCGCTGCCGGAAGCGACACGCACCGAGTGATCGTTCGCGCCCTGAAGGTTGATGCTCACGTCGCCAGCGCCGGTGATTGCTTCGACTGACCCGGCTGCGGGCCCAATGTCGATTCGCCCGCCGCCGGTCCTTACGTATACCTGTCCACCCGAAGGGCCGACGCGAATGTCGCCACCGCCAGTCGTAACGTATGCACCGTTCGGCGCTTCGGGCACCGAGATGTCTCCACCTCCGGACGTCATTCTGATTCCGCTGTACGCGTACGCACCACGAGCGGCTGAACCCGGATCCGATGCAGCGCCGGCACCGGCACCAGCGCCAGCCCCGGCACCCGCACCTGCGCTTGCACTCGCGTCGCTGCTCGCGCTCGAGGAGCTTATGTAGTTGACCGAGCCGCTACCGGACAACCCGGAAAGATTTCCACTCACCCTTTCTATCCGAACGGACCCACCTCCGGTCGCCACGCTTCCCGTCAGGTGTGAATCGGAAACTCGAATCTCGCCGCCGCCAGTCCGGAGATCGACGTCGCCGCGCGCATTGGTTATCTCGATCTCACCGCCACCGGTTTTACCGGTGAAACGGCCTTCGACCCCCGAAATCTCGATCGACCCACCTGAAGAGTTCACCCGCAGATTGAACTTGCGGGGAACGGATATCCGGAATGTGTGACTGCTGCTTCCGCCCTCCGACGATGTGAAGCGGCTGTCGAGGGTGGCTCCATCGTCGGATGGATCGAGCCTTACCTGCGTCAAGCGCCAATCACGGCCGGCGAGATGTGCGTCGACTGCGACCTCGGAGCGATCCCACGCGGTGACGATGATGGCACCGCCGCTCCTGAGGTCGAGCGTCAGAGTGCCGCCCGGACGTACAGGTACAGAGAGATGGAAACTCGAATCGATGCCGACTCGCGGTTGTCGGTTCTGAACCGGCGGAACTATCGCTTGTCGGCTGTGAACGACAGGAAGAATCGGTTGCTGGTGAGCCACCGCGATAGCTGCGCGCGGAACGTCGGGCTTGGGCACCGCGCGGAACGCCGCAAGAGGCATGAGGATCAGAACGAAGAGTGCAGCCACGGTGCGCCGCGCCGTAGGCGAAGCCGAAACGCGCTGC
This sequence comes from Gemmatimonadaceae bacterium, assembly GCA_036263215.1. GTDB lineage: Bacteria > Gemmatimonadota > Gemmatimonadetes > Gemmatimonadales > Gemmatimonadaceae > UBA4720. Next base: position 1,191 of record DATAHM010000112.1, on the reverse strand, counting down.
CGTGATTCGCTGAGAACGGCAAGTAACCGTCCTTCCAACTGGGACGGACGCGCCATCGCGACGGAGAGAAATCCCGCGGCGCCGAACGCACGAGCCGAGCGTGCAACCTCCAGTAGATGGGCAGCGTAATCGGTGGCCGGGGTTCCGAGAGATACGACGCGATCGTCGCACGCACGCTCACATTCCGCGCGCATCTTCCGCTCGGCTACCCACGCAAGGGGATGAAACCAGTAGAGAGCGCAGCCAACGCCGGCGACGAGCTGGGAAAAAGAATCGTTGCGCGCAACGTGCGCGAGCTCGTGACGGAGAACGATTCGGCGATGCTCCTCCGACCAGTCGTCGGCATCCTCCGGGAGAAGAATCACCGGCGTCGTCCATCCCCAGGTGAGCGGGGTGCTAACGACGTGACTCGCGGCGAGGACAACAGATTTTCGCACGCCCGCTCCGCGACGCTCGTCATCGAGCACTCGCGTCCAGTCGAAACCATCGAGCCGTCGCGCCGCTCGTCCAATGCGCCTCAGACGAATCCTGCCGATCGTGAGCCACGCGAGTACACCGACAAATCCGAGCGCCCACGCAATCGGCATGGCGGAGGCAGCGCGCGCGCCGATGGTTTGTGTTGCTGGGTCAACCAAGTTCGCGCTGGAAGCCGCATCGGTTGACGAACCGGGTTTGCCAGCTGTCGCGTTTGGTGCGAGTGCCGCCGGTGTTTGCGTTACAGTTTCCTGAGACCGCGTCTTATTGATGGCAACGGTCGCGGGGGTGCGGTCGTAGTCGAGATTCGCGGCCCGTGGCGGAAGGAGCGCCACATCCCAACTCGGAGAAATGCGCATCGCGACTGGAAGCACCAAACTGCTTGCCAGTGTACCGAAGAGAACGACATGTCTTAGCGACGGTGCGGCAGACTTGAGCGCTGACGCCAGCAAAATACCGAGCACCAGAATGAGCGTCAGCTTAATGAGAAATGCGGGCACGAACGCGCTCATGACTTCCCTCCTTTGCCGCGGGCTTTTTCGATGAGTTTTTCGAGCTTGTCGAGATCGTCGTCGCTCCAGCGATCCTCATACATGCCGACCATCGCCGCAACCGCGGAGCTGGCCGAGTTGTCGAAGAACGTGCGAACGAGGTGCTGGACCGCGGACTTGCTTACGCGTTCGGGATTCGCCGTGGGCGCATAGACGTAGCGCGGCC
>DATAHM010000111.1:0-5725 GCA_036263215.1 Gemmatimonadaceae bacterium | reverse complement strand
CACCAGAGCTCGCAGGTTGATGAAGTGCTGACATCGCAGCTCGATGCGTCGTACCTGCCGGGCCTTTACTCGCACGAGTTTTTCCACGCCTGGAACGTGAAAAGGCTGCGTCCGGCCGATCTCGTTCCATATCGCTACGATGACGCCCAGCCCACGCCTTGGCTGTGGGTGAGTGAAGGGGTGACGGATTACTACGGTGCGCTCGCTCTGGTCCGCGGAGGGGTTGAAGACAGTACCGGGTTCTTCGGGTTCATCGCCGACGAGATCGCATCGGTAATCGACGCGCCCCCCACTTCCGTAAGCGATGCGTCGCTCAACGCCTGGATCAATCCGGTGGACGGAAGCAGCGGACTGTACTATCCCAAAGGCGGTTTGATCGGATTCCTGCTCGACGTCATGATCCGCGACGCCAGCAATAACCGCGGCACGCTCGATGACGTCATGCGTCGTCTGTACAACCGCACCTACAAGCAGGGACGCGGCTTCACGCCGGCCGACTGGTGGGGCGAAGTGAGTCGAGCTGCGGGCGGCAAATCGTTCGCGGACTTCGCGCGTCGCTACGTCGAGAGCCGTGAGCCACTTCCTGTCCAATCCGTTCTGCAGCTCGCCGGCCTGAGCTACGTGACCGACACCATCCGCGAGCCGCGTGTTGGAATTGCCACGGCTACGGACAGCACTGGAGTAAGGATCACCCAGCTTTCTCCGAGTGGTGCGGCGGCCATATCCGGCGCTCGGCTCCAGGATCGAATCGTGTCCATTGGAGATGTGTCGATTTCCGGAGACGAGTCATTCGAAAAATTTCGCGCACGCTATACTGGCACGACTCTGACTACTTTGCCGCTCGTCGTGAGGCGTGGTAGCGAGACTCTAACGCTACAGCTTCCCGTTCGCCTGAACCAACGTGCGCGCACACAGGTCAGGCCAATCGCAAACGCTTCAGCGAAGGCTCTGCAAATTCGCAGCGGAATCCTGACCGGGACACCACGACCTCGTGGTCCATGAAGGTGTGTCGGGAATTGGCCCGCGTGACCGGCGGGATATTAGGAACCGTTACGCTGACCGGGAGTCGTAGCCCCGCACCGTAGCCACCAGGTCTCTCATTCCCGTCTCGTCAACGAGTCTCGCGTGCACCTCGCGAACGCGGGACCGGCGGAGCAGCTCGACAACGTTGTGGGCACGCACTCCTCCGCCCGCTGCGATCTCGATTCGCTGTCCACCCTTTCTCACCAGCTCCGCGATACCTTCGACTCCTTCCTTGGCAGCGGCCGCACCGCCAGAAGTCAGGATTCGCGTGAAACCCAGCTCGATCAGTTGCTCTAGCACTTCGGGGCGATTGTGGACTTCATCGAAGGCGCGGTGAAACGTCACCGGAATGCCCCGAGCGGCTTTCACCAGACCCTGCGTTCCATCGACATCCAATCGGTGCTTGGCAGTCAGCGCGCCTGTAACGATGCCGTCTGCGCCTGCGCCAATCGCTGAAGCGATATCCCGTTGCATCGTTCTGAGCTCGCTGGCCGCGTAGACGAAGTCGCCAGCGCGCGGCCGCACGAGCACGAAGACGGGAATCCGGACGGTTCGCTTTACCGACTGGATCAATTCAGGCGGAGGTGTAGTGCCCCCCTCCGCCAATCGCACGCACAGCTCGATCCGATCCGCTTTTGCGCGTTCGGCCGAGATCGCGGCGTCAAGATTTTCGACTGCCGCTTCGACTATCGTCAGCGCGAAGTCCCGCGGCGCCGATACTTCTCGAGGGGATGCGCCTGCCTACGCCCTGCGCGGCTCGGGAGAACGGTCGCGCTCGCGACCGACTCGAGTGAGTAGATAACCAAGCACCAGGAGAATAACGCCACCGATGAGGGTCTCCATCCCGAGCGCCGTCATCGCAGGAACGCGGTGTTCCGGATCGCTTCTGCTCGCGAAGATCTCGATGATAAAAATGACGGCTGCGAAGGATACGAAAATCCCGCCGATGCTCATCAGCGTCGCCGAAAGATATGCACGCATTGGTTTTGTCCTTACGGGTTGTCGGATGAAACTACTTGACTTCGATCGTCCGTGACGTCGTCGCCAGTGGATAACCTTGCACTTCGAGCTTCACTGAATATTTGCCCGCCGGTACGAGCGACAGGTCGAGGAGCACCGACCGCGGCGACAGCACACCCGAAGCCCCATTCTCCTGCCATCGGATGTTCAAGGGCGTAGGCTTCGGCGCGATATGGAGCGCTCTGAATGCGCGCCTGAGAAAGCCGGCGTCTACGGGAGTGATAGTCAGGGAGACCGGAAGGGCGCTGTCGGCGGGAGTCTTTCCGTAAAGCTCCCAGAACAACCCGATCTGCTTTCCCCGCTCGAACGTCGTGCCGCCATGCGCGTGCGCTGTGGCTTCCTCGAGGTTCGACGGCAAGGATGGCGCAGCGTCGACGAAAAGGAGATCGGACACGCTGATCTTGGCTGAATCCAGCGGCACCTCGGCAAAGCCCGATCTCCAGCGCGCCGCCCCGGCGCTGTCGTCGGCGAGAAGCTCCACCCCAATCAATTGCGTCTTCCACGGCGTCGAAACGCTGAGCACGTTCCGAGTGGGTGCTCGAGCTACTCGTGCGGCCGAAGGTGTCGTCGCTTCATCCCCCATGGCAATGAGAGCCGCATCGAAGCCGTGTCGCGAAAAGATCGTGTCGCCGCTCACGTCGTAAGCGGCGACGATTCTCGTCGAATCACCTCGCCGGAAGCGAGCTACCTGTGCGTCGAGGTGCTCGAAAGATCGTGCATACGTCGGCGCGTACTGCTCTCTGGGAGGAAATTGGTGAATGTCGAAAAGGGAATCGACGATTTGCGCGAGGCTGTCCGGCGGAAGCTGAGTCAGGAAAAAGTGAAAACCTGGCTCGCGTTCATGGCCTGTGACATTGACGTTTGTTTCAGGGTACAGACTCTGTGAAGGCTCGCGCGTCCATTTCTCCGCCCAGCCGAAGCGCAGGATCAACTCGGCAAGATCGCCACCCCATCTCGAGCCGTAGGTATTCACGGCGTCCTCTTGCAACACGCTGTGCACGACGCGGGAGTAGTGCTCGGTGCGCCGCTCATTGCCCGGTGTCATGAAGAGAGGATCGGCAATCCACCAAATACGCGCATCAGCCGCCTCGCGCCCTGCGCACGTCATTTTCTTGTAAGTCCCGCGAACATCGTCGTCCAGCAGCGGGAGAAGATTTATCCAGTGGCAACGTCTCAGCGTCGGCATCCCGTTGAGCGACGCCGTAAAAGCGCTATCAGCTGCGGCGAAATCCCCGCTGACGTGCAGCGTCAGTCCAAGAAGCGCATCGCACCACCACCGTGTCGCTCGACAGGAGCGCGCGACGGAGATTGCCGAGGAATCGTGCCCCTCGACCAGATAGCGGATGCGCTGTCCGATGATCCAGTCGTCGCCAGGCACCGCCAGGTTGGCCTTTTCGAGGTCCCGCAACAGCTCCACGCGCGCGCGACGAATGTTCTTGCCTTCGTCGGGGACGTCGTAATCCTGGATGTTTGGATGCCATTCGCAGAAGCGGCCAACGATGACGCAGTGCTCCGCGGTGCCAATGTAAAAACGCGGCAACATTAAACGTCGCCGTCGCTCGAACTGCGCCTGAAGATCTCGCATGCGGTGCAAGATCTCCGCAGAGTCTACGATGGCCTGACGATTTTGCAGCGGCGTCTGTTGAAATTGCGTCTGTGCCGGTGATTCGAGCGGGGCAAAGACGTGCGCCAACAGGACGGCACCCGCCAGGCGCAGAGGAGTGCGCAGAGCCGCCCCTGCGGCGGCGGTCAGTCGAGAGCGGAGATCAGAAAATGCGGCGTATGACGTATGACAGCACGCTGAACAGGACCGAGAGCAGCAACATCGAAACTACAGGAACGTAAACGCGCAGGTTGTCACGCTCGATCCGAATGTCTCCCGGCAGGTGTCCGAACCAGCGGAGCCATCCGGCCATCGTCAGGAGTCCACCCACGACGAGGATCAGCCCGACCGCGACAACAAACTGGCCAACTGTCTTGTTGCCCACACCGTATAGTTACGCGCGGAACGGAAGTCCGCTACTCCCCTCCGCTATGGCTCTACCGCGTCCCCTGCTGCTACCCGCTTCCGCGTAAGGTGGAGGCGCCAGATAAAGAGCGCATAGAGGATGAGAGCTGCCGGAATCGTTGGTTGTCCTTCCTTGAACTCAAAAATCAATCGCATCACGTCGAAGAGCAACGAATAGATCGTCAGCCAGAATGCCCACCCCAGAAACGATCGCTTTCTCAATACAATTCCGACGCAGACTATCGCGAGCACGAATCCGACTATCTGCTCGACCCACCAGAGTTTCGTCTGTGCGGCTAGCGCGAACCGGTCAATCGGGACGACGAGTGCGTACACCCATCCGGCAAGTGTCAACACGATGATCAACGCCGCTATCACCGTTCGGAACGTGTCGCGTGGCAGCAGATCGGTGGAGCTCTGCGCTGAAATGGAAACAGGTGAGGTCGGATTCGTCATGGCCGTAAATGTTGAAGTTGAAGATTGCCGACTTTGAAGCGCATTCCATGCCAGAGATATGGTCATTCGAGGTGCGCCAGGACCACGCCCGTCGTCCTACCTCAGGTGCGCACCCGCTAGCTGCGCAACCGCCGACAGCGTGGTTTGCGCAGCATTGAGACCGAGCAGGAAATCTTTGTCGGAAAACGTCGAGTAAACATCGATCGGCTGGTGCCAGGTTGGATTCCAACCAGTTCCGGTTTGTGCCAGCCGCTCGTTTTCACGGACACTGATTGCGGGGCATAGATCCTTGAAGGGATCCGAGTCGGTGTTGCTCATTCGATCGCCGACCGCTACCGGATAATTCGTTGCGTATCGGTCGTTACTCTTTCTGAAAAACCATGCAAGCTTCTGGGACTCGTCGGCGAACTTGGTGCCTCCCGCAAACTCGACATTTACGTCAGCCTCGCGCCGCTGCACCGGACTGACCTTGCCATCGGGGCCCGGCATCCCGTGATCCCACATCATCATGTCGTGCTGGATCATTCCGAGCCATTTGGGTTCCGGATACCGCCCCGAGCCCTTCGGACTTTCCATACCCTGCAGAGCCTGGCGTTGCGCTACATAAGCCCGGGACCCGTTTAGCCCCGTTTCTTCGTTATTCCAGAGGATGAACCGAATAGAGCGGTCGGTCGTGACGTCTGGTGCATTGAACACGCGCGCCAGCTCCATCACCAGGGCCGTTCCCGATCCATCGTCGTTGAGCGCCGCTCCATATCCGTGACCGTCCATGTGGCCGCTCACGATGTACATCTCCTCCGGATGCGTCGCGCCGATCTTCGTACAGAACACTTCCTGGCGTTCGCCTGGGGTGTCCGGCTCCGCATCGATGCGGCGTAGCGCGGTGTCCGGCTGCAGCAGGGGATTCATGTTCACGCTGGTCGGAGCGACGTTTCCCTTGATGATGTTGCCGGCGCGGTCATAACGCACCCCCGCGGAATCGGTCGTGGGGATTGGCGTGAATGTCCTGCGAGTTGGCGCGGGCAGAGGAGGCAGTCCCTGAGCCGCGCGCGCGAGGCTATCTACGCGTCTTGTCGAGTCATTCTGAATTTGCCGCCCATCGAATCGATAGGTGATTCGCTCGGTGTTGGTGCACCCATAGCTCTTGAGTTGCGCTTCGATCCAATCCACCGCCGCTCGATTTCGTGACGTCCCTTGCCGTCGATCACCAAATCGCTG
>DATAHM010000110.1:0-12538 GCA_036263215.1 Gemmatimonadaceae bacterium | reverse complement strand
ATCGAGCTGAAACGCGGCGTCGATCTTGAGATCGCCGACAGGCATCCAGCTGAAGTAGCGCTGGACGTACGGGGCATCGGGGTGCGCGCCGACCATGGCCCACCAGATCGCTGCGGCCAGCAGAAACGCAACTACGAGAACTCCGGGCCCGACAATGCTCGTCACGCCAGCAAAGCGGTGTCGCGCAACTGCGTGATGATCGTCGCCAACGGCGCCGCTCTGCTCGGCGTGCGAGACTGCTGGTGCTTCGGCAGCTCCTTCCGAATACGGATGGTGCCCGGGTGTGTTTGGATCCGCCGGGCCAAAGTGCACGCTGTTCAGCGACAGCAGCCCATTAATGACAAAACCGGCCAGCGGAAGAACCGGCAGTAGCCAAACCCACTCGGCTACTGTCCCCGCCAATGGATTCGATTGCGCGGCTGCGTCCACTACGGCTTGTAGCAGCATTAGCCTCGAAGGAGGTTGATGTCTTTGAGATTGACTGTTTCGCGGTGCCTGAAGATCGCGATGATTATCGCAAGACCTACCGCAGCTTCAGCCGCCGAAACAGTCATCACGAAAACCACGAACACCTGACCGGCTGTACCATAGAATCGGGAGAATGCAACGAACGTCAGATTCACGGCGGTGAGCATAAGCTCGACGCACATGAAGATGATGATCGCATTTCGGTGCACTAGCACCCCGATGACGCCGATAATGAAAAGGGCCGCGGTAAGTGCGAGAGATTCAGCGAGCATCGACCGGCCTCCCGCGGGCAAGGACGACGGCGCCGGCGACCGCGACCAACAGCAATACGCTCGTCAGCTCAAAGGCGAGGAGATAATCCTTGAACAGCGGCGCAGCGATGGTTCCAACTGCATTGAGCTTCTGGAGCTGCTGCTCGCTGTAATCCCGCGGTACGACGAGCTGCTGCGGGAGTTTCGTTCTGAGGATCACCATGATCTCGCTGAGAAGGCCGAGGCCGACGAGACCGGCCGCGAATTTCCAGCCCTTGCCGCGCGCATCCGCCAACTCGGATGGATGCCCGAGATTCAACAACATCACCACGAATAGAAACACCACCATGATCGCGCCCGCGTAGACCAGGACCTGCATCACGCCGATGAATTGCGCGTCGAGCATTACGTACAGCGCGGCGAGGCTGAACATCGTGTTCACCAGCCACAAGGCCGCCGCGACGGGGCTGCGTCTGGTGACGAACGCAACCGCCGATGCGATCGCAATCAGCCCGAAGAGATAAAAGTGAAAAACGTAAAAGAGCGGGTAGTGAGGTTCCATCACTCGCCCTTTGGGTCTTCGGGATCCCACATCTCGCAAACCGGATGCGACTGGTCCATCAGGCGCTGCAGGTCGTAGACGAAACCTTCCCTGCTGTACTCGGAGTTCTCGTAGTGCCGTCCAACGTGAATCGCCTCTTCCGGACACACTTCCTGGCAGTACCCGCAGAAGATGCAACGGAATTCATCGATCTCGAATACGAGTGGGTAGCGATTCCCTTCCTCATCTTCGCCCGGCACCAGCTTGATGCAGTTCGCCGGGCATACCGTTGGGCACAGTCCGCACGCGACACATCTCGCCTTACCGGTTTCCGTGGTGAGCATGCGGTGAGTACCGCGCCACCTCGGCGAGATTGGAGATTTCTCGTCCGGGTACTGCGTGGTCACGCGTCCGTTCACGTCGAAGAGATGTTTGGCCGTCAACGCCATACCGCGGAGAGTCGCGCGGATGTAGCTCACGTCTTCAACAGGGCGTTCCACAACTCTGACTTTGATTGCCATTATGAGCCGGCCTCGGCGGCAAGAATGCGCCCACGGTCGATCCGGCGCAGGCGGTCGATCTCTTTTTGATTCATGCGTCCGTACGCCGGACTAATCAATCTGCCGCGGTCCATAATCACGAACAGAATGATCACGAGCGCGACGTTGATGGAGCCGAGAATGGCAGCGTACATCAGGCCTGGCCGTTTGCCCGCCGCACTCAGGCCGAGCATCACTGCCGCGATAAGCACGATGTAGACGAGCGCGATCGGCAGCATGAACTTCCATCCCAGTGACATCAACTGGTCGTAGCGGAAGCGCGGCAGAGTCCAGCGCACCCACATGAAGAGGAAAATGAAGAAGAGCATTTTCGCCAGCATGATGCCGATCGAGAGCAGAGACAGCCAACCACTATAAGGTCCGATGTTATCGCGCGCAGTGAACGGGACGTCCCATCCGCCAAAGAAGAGCGTCGCCATCAATGCGCTCGCCGTGACCATTCCTCCGTACTCGGCGATAAAGAACAGGGAGAACTTCATCGCGCTGTACTCGGTGTGGTATCCGGCGATCAGCTCGGATTCCGCCTCAGGCAGATCAAACGGCAGCCGGTTCGTTTCGGCGAACGCCGATACCATGAAGATGAAGAACGCTACGGTGAGGTTGATGACGTTCCAGCCTCCCCATACCTGCTGATTGATGATGGTGTTGAGGCTTACGTTGCCCGCGAGCAGCAGCACGGGAATAGTGGACATTCCCATCGAGATCTCGTACGAGATCATCTGCGCGCTCGATCGAAGTCCGCCGAGCAGGGCGTATTTGTTGTTGGAGGACCATCCCGCCAGAACGATTCCGTAAACGCCGAGCGACGTCAGCGCGAGAATAAAGAGAAAACCGACGGGAAGATCCGCGACAACCAGGTCGATTCTTCCCCAGCGCGTCGGAACCGGCGCGCCGAACGGAATTACGCACCAGGCGGTGAGCGCGGGAATGAAGGAAAGAATCGGCGCCAGAACGAAGAGCGGCTTGTTGACGCCCGCCGGCATCGTTTCTTCCTTCATGAAATTCTTGAGACCGTCGGCGGCGGGCTGGAGCCAGCCCTTCCCGACTCTGTTCGGCCCGTGACGATCCTGGATCCACGCCGAAATCTTTCGCTCGGCGAGGGTGAGCATCGCGATTCCCACCATGTAGATGGTGAAGATGACGAGCATCTTCAATATCGTGAACAGGTAGAAAGCCATTCCGCTCACCGGCGGAAGATTCGGATCAGCGACCTGCAGCAGTGCAGAAAAAGAATTCGTAAGCATCACGCTGCCCCCACCGCGATCGGGCTCTTCGGAGCGGTTTTCGGAGCGTCTGCCAGCGGCAGGCCCTTGAAGCCCAGGCTGTCGTAGCTCAAGCCGGCGAACGATGAATTCGACGCCGCGAGCTTTGCAAAAACTTCCGAGGGAAGGAAGAAGTTGCTCTGCTTCCCGAGCGCGCCCAGCAGGTCGCCGAGCACCAGCCAGCTCGGCCGAGTTTCGCCGGGAGCCTGACGTGCCTGAGTAAAGCGCTGCACTCTCCCGCGGAGGTTCGTTACGGTTCCCTCTTCCTCTGAAAAGTTCGCGATTGGGAGGACAACCGATGCGTTCCTCGCAGACTCAGGTAGAACCGGGCTGATCACCACCACCTCGCTCGCACGAGCAAGAGCGCTGGCATCGATCCCGGCGAGATCCTCACCGGCAATCACGAGCACGTCGCCTTGCTTCAATCCGCCGAGCAAATCGTTCGTTTTGGTGAAGCCGAGCGCTTGAGCGCCGTAGACATTGGCGGCGCGCTCGCGGCGCAAGGCAAGATCCTCGACGCCAGGCAACGGTGCCTCTTCGCCTTCGGTCACCCGGAACACGCCGCGTCCACCCTGCATCAGCTGCGTCAGCAGAAACAACGCTTCGTTGGAAAGCATCGGTGACGCCGCAACGAAGACGGGCTTGCCGTTCAGCGCACGCGCAGCTGCCGTGATCGCGGCCTCCCAGGTTGTCGGCGCGAGCGCATCGCCACGGCGCACCATCGGTAGCTCGACGCGGTTCTTCTCGTTCATCCAGCGATAGTTGAGGCGCCCCCAATCGCACATGAAGAATGAGTTGACTTCCTCGTTGGGGCGCGGCCGCATGCGCACGAGCTGGTTCTCGCGCGTCTCCATGATCACGTTGCAGCCCTGGGTGCAGTTCGGGCAGATCGACGACGCTCGGTCCAGCTCCCAGGCGCGCGCCTTGTTGAGGAAATCCTTCGACAGCAATGCGCCGACTGGGCATAGATCGATCACGTTCGCCGCCCAGGGATGCGTCATGTCCCGACCTTCGAACTTTCCGATCAGAGCACGGTCGCCGCGCTCACTCACGTTGAGCGTCGGCTCGTGCGCGACATCGTCCATGAATCGCACGCAGCGAGTGCAAAGGATGCAGCGATTCGGGACGTAGATCACGTCGCCGCCAAAATCCTCGGCCGGATTGAACCGCTTGGGTTCGTTGTACCGCGAATCCTTGCGTCCTTCCTGGTAAGTGTAGTCCTGCAGCTCACATTCACCGGACTGATCGCAAATCGGACAATCGAGCGGGTGATTGATCAAAAGCATCTCGAGCACGCCCTTGCGCGCGTCGAGTGATTTCTCGGAGTAGATGTGAACGACCTGCCCCTCGGCCACGGTCGTCGCACACGACGGCGCGAGCTTGGGCGCCTTCTCTACTTCAACCAGGCACATGCGGCAGACTCCGGCTATTGGTAGCCCGGGGTGATAGCAATAATGCGGAATGAGGATGCCGGCGGTTTTCGCTGCCTCGAGGATCGTGGTACCGTCCGGAACAGTGACCGCGCGACCTTCGATAGTCAGGTTCACCATCTTCGTCTCGGCCATCAGGCCACCGCCGCGATGACTGGGTGAACCCGTCCGCCCGGAATCAGCGCTTCGAACTCGGCGCGGAATTTCTTGATTCCGGATGCCACCGGCACCGCACACGAATCGCTAAGCACGCAGATGGTCTTCCCCGTCATCTGCTCACCGATGTCGAGAAGCGTATCCATATCTTCAGACGTCCCCTGACCGTCGCGGATTCGTTCCATGATCTTGGTGGTCCAGGCGGTTCCCTCGCGGCACTGGGTACACTGGGCGCAGCTCTCGTGGGCAAAGAACCGAGCAATCCGCGCGATGACTGAGACCATGGATTGCGCGTCGTCGATCACGATCACTCCGCCCGATCCCAGCATCGAACCCTGAGCGACGAATCCTTCGTAATCCATGAGCGTCGCTTCCGCTTCTTCCATCGTTTGAATTGGCACCGATGCGCCGCCGGGAATAACCGCCTTGAATTTTCTGCCGTGCGGAGGACCGCCGCACAAATCGTACAGAAATTCCTTGAATGGGAATCCCATCACGACTTCGTAGTTCCCCGGGCGCTGGACGTTGCCGCACACCGAAAAGAGCTTGGTGCCGGTGCTCTTCGGGCTCGACAACGACATCTTCTTGTACCAGTCGGCGCCATTGAGGAGAATCGGAGCGGCCGCTATCAACGTCTCGACGTTGTTGATGGTCGTCGGCATTCCAAAGACTCCAGACACAGCAGGAAAGGGCGGCTTGATGCGTGGATTCCCGCGTCGGCCTTCCAGGGAATTCATGAGAGCCGTCTCTTCGCCACAGATGTACGCGCCCGCGCCCTTGTGCACGTGAACATCGATGCGCTTGCCGGTGCCCATCGCATTCTTACCGATGATGCCGGCGGCGTACGCCTCTTTCACCGCCTTGTCCATCCAGTACAGCGGCTCGGTAAACTCGCCGCGAATGTAGATGTACGCGGTTTCAGCGCCGATCGCGTACGCACCAATGGCGCAGCCTTCGACGAGCGCGTGCGGAGTCCACCGCATCAACTCTCTGTCCTTGAAAGTTCCGGGCTCCGATTCGTCGGCGTTGCAGCAGAGATAGTGGGGCTTTCCATCGCCCTGCTTCATGAACGACCACTTCATTCCCGTCGGGAAACCGGCACCACCGCGTCCGCGCAGACCCGATTCCTTGACGACGTTGATGATATCCGTGGGCGCCATGCCGAGCGCCTTCTCCAGCGCCTTGTATCCGCCACGCTTTTTCCAGCCATCGAGTGTCCGCGCCTCGGCGTCACCGAAGTACTGCGAAAGGACTGTGGTTTCTCTTTGATGTGGATGGTGCGGGTAGCCCATTTATGCGAGTCGTGCGAGTAGATCCGGAACCTTGTCCGGCGTAACGGATTCGATGAACTCCTCGTTGATCATCACCGGCGTCGCGAACCCACAGGCGCCGAGGCATTCGACTTCGATAACGGTGAACCTGCCATCCGGCGACGTCAGACCGAGCTCACCGGTGTTGGTGTGGCGCAGGAACGCTTTTACCACGTCTTCGGCGCCACAGATACCGCACGGCGAGGTCGTGCATACCTGAATGAAGTATCTGCCGACGGGATGCTGGTGGTACATGGTGTAAAAGGTGACCACACCCTTTACGTATGCCGGAGTGAGCTCCAGCAGCTCGGCGACCTCCACCATGCCCTCGTCGCTCACCCATCCACGCTCGCGCTGCACGATCCAGAGAGCGGGAAGGAGTGCCGCCATTTTCGTCGGGTAATGGGTGAGAAGCTCGTCGAGCTCGCGCCTGGCATCGCCGGTGAATACCGGTGTATATGGCTCGTGCGCGGCACGATCGTGCGATGCGTAATCAGGAGATTCCAGTCCGCCGACAAGATCAGGGCTCAACGATCGATTTCCCCCATGACGATGTCGATGCTGGCGTTGATCGCGATCACGTCTGACAATAAATGGCCTTCGACCATTTTCGGAATCGCCGCCAAGTTGATGAACGATGGCGGCCGGATTCTCCAGCGAACGGGCTTGGCGGTCCCATCTGATACCATATAGTAGCCCTTCTCGCCCTTCGGGCTCTCGACCGCGAGGTAAGCCTCACCGACAGGTGGACGTGGTCCTTCCATCACCACCTTGAAGTGATGGATCATCGATTCCATTTCGCTCGTCGCTTTGGATTTCGGCGGAAGGATGATCCGCGGGTCATCGATGTTGACTGGGCCATCGGGCAACCGGTCGGCCGCCTGTTGCAGGATCCGCACCGACTGCCGCAGTTCCTCGAAGCGCACGAGATAGCGATCGTACACATCTCCGCTCGTACCGACCGGTACCTCGAAGTCGTAGGTCTCGTAGTCAAGGTACGGAAAATCCTTTCGCACATCGTAATCGACGCCCGAGGCGCGAAGCATTGGACCTGACAGACCCCAGTTGATTGCTTCGTCAGGCGTCATCACACCGAGTCCAACCGTCCGGCCAACCCAGATCGCGTTTCTCGTAAGGACGCGATCGATCTCGTCGAGGGTGTGGGGAAAGGTTCGAATGAACTGCCGCAGGCCGTCCATCCAGCCATTCGGAATGTCGGCCGCCATTCCGCCGACGCGAGTCGCAGACGTTGTAAGTCGGGCGCCAATCCACTTCTCCAGGAGTCTGTAGATCTCCTCGCGGCGCTGGAAAGCCCACAGAAAAGGAGTGAATGCGCCAATGTCGATGCAGAAGGTGCCAAGCCAGACGAGATGCGACATAATGCGCGAAAGCTCCGACGCAATCACGCGCAAAACTTTGCACCGTTCGGTGATCTCGATGCCGAAGAGTTTCTCTGCGCCTAGAGCGAACGCGACGTTATTGCCGATGGAATTCAGGTAATCTTCGCGGTCGGTCCAGCAAATGATCTGATTGTACTGACGATATTCGCCGATTTTCTCGAACCCGCAGTGCAGATAACCGATGTGCGGAATGCAGCGGACGACTGTCTCGCCATCGAGCTCGAGCACGAGACGCAACACCCCGTGCGTCGCTGGATGCTGGGGCCCGATGTTGATGAGCATGTGCTCGCCCTCGAGCTCTGGCTCGAGGCTCGGCGGAGCTTCAACAGCGACAGCACTGCCACCGTCATTGGTTATGATAGGCACGCGCTGAGGTCGGCCCTGCGCGTCGAGACCCGTTGTCGACAGCTCGACTTCAACGGTACGTTTTGCCATTACTCGCCCGTCCTCTCGCCTTTGCTCAATCTCTTCTTCATCTCCTCGGGAAGCTCCTGAAACGCATCCGCGATGGTCAGCTCCTCCATGGAGTATCGAGCTTCAGGATTTTGCGCGAGCGCCTGTCGCAATTGCTCCGACCGACTGAAACGCCCACGCAGAGGAAAATCCTTGCGAAGCGGAAAGCCTTCCTTGTAGGACTCCCACATCAGCAGTCGCCGCAGGTCGGGGTGGCCCTTGAACTTGATGCCGAACATGTCGTAGCACTCGCGCTCGAGCCAGTCCGCGGCGCGGTAGATGTCGTACACGCTGTCAATCTCGAGCGGCCGACCTTTCGGAATCTGCGTCTTGATGCGGAGAAAGCGGCGGTACGGCAACGAGCGAAGATGCCAGACAATCTCGATCGGCACTTCCGCGTCACGGTACTCCACCGCGGTAAGATCGCTGAGGAAATCGTAGCGTTGCGACGGATCGTCGCGCAGCCACTGGATGACTTCTTTCACGGCTCCCGGAGCAACGTACGCGACAGTCTCGCCCCAGATCACTTCCACGCGATTGATACGAGCTCCGAACTTGTCTTGCAACGCCTTGCCCGATGGATTCGCGGGAGCGCCACGGTGAGGAATGTTTTTCGGAGTCGACGGTTGTGATTCCGTCGCGCTCGCTCCAGTCCGAACAACCTCGAATCGGCTCACAGCCCCGACCGTGTCTGGTGCACAGAGTTGCCGAACGGCTCACCCAGCTCGTCGATAAGCGACGGCGGGATGTAGAGCTGGCTCGCTGGATCAGGCTCGATCTCATCGCGAGTGCGAGTGTCGGCGGCGCGCTCGTTCTTTACTTTCTCCTGCAGCATCCGGATCCCGTATAGCAATCCTTCCGGTCTCGGCGGACATCCAGGAACATAGACGTCAACAGGGATGATGGTATCGATGCCCTGCACCACTGCATAGTTGTCGAACATCCCGCCGGTTGACGCACACGCCCCCATCGAGATGCACCACTTCGGCTGAGGCATTTGCTGCCAGATCCGCCGCAGAATCGGCGCGAGCTTGAACGGGACTCGGCCCGCGCAGATCAGAACGTCCGCCTGTCTCGGCGAAAAGCTCATCCGCTCCATGCCGAAACGCGCTAGGTCGAAATCGCTGGCCGCGGTCGCCATAAACTCGATCGCGCAACACGCCGTTCCGAACGGCATTGGCCACAGAGAGTTGGCGCGCGCCCAATTGACGAGGAAATCGAGGCGCGTTGCGACCCAGCCTTCCTGGGATTCCGGGACGTATGAGACAGTCCTATGCTCTCCGGACGTGCTCAATCCCATTGGAGTGCTCCTTTTTTCCAGACGTAGATAAAGCCCACCAGGAGAATGATCATGAACACAATCATCTCACTCAGCCCGAAGAACGAAACGTGGCCGATTGGACACGTTTCACCGACGAGCGGCACGAGGCAGGAGAGCTGCTTGTAATAGACGGCCCATGGAATCATGAAGACCGTCTCGATATCGAAAATGATGAAGAGAATCGCGACGAGATAAAACCGAACCGAGAAGCGTTCGCGGGCATCTCCAAGTGGCGGCACACCCGACTCGTATGCCTGCTGCTTCACGGGGGTAGGACGCAACCGCACCGTGAGGGTCGAGATCGCGATGATCGCCAAGCCATTGATCACCACGAAACCGAGCAGCATTAGAACCGGGAAATAAGCGCGAGCCATGAGCTTCCGGACTTCGTGAAAAATTTCACTAACGCGATTTTCAGGAATTTACCGACCACCATCTTGTAATTCAACGGCTCCGGTTTGGTGGCAGGCGTAGTGCGAAATTCATACATTCACGACGAAAAGCTGCGAACATCCGCGCAGCATGGCTTAGCCGAAACCGGCTTCTCACCGCAACCTCATTCCCAATCAATGTCAATTCAATCGGACCGCTGGATTACCCGGATGGCGCGGGAACACCGGATGATCGAGCCCTTCGAAAGCAGCCAGGTTCGCTCTGGAGTCATCTCGTACGGAGTCAGCTCGTACGGGTACGATATGAGAGTGGCTCCCGAGTTCAGGATCTTTACCAATGTTCTGAACTCCATCGTCGACCCAAAGAATTTCGACCCGAAATCATTCGTCGAGTTCGAGGGCGATGTTTGTATAGTGCCGCCAAACTCCTTTGCGCTCGCGAGATCGGTCGAATATTTCCGCATTCCACGGAACGTGGTGACCATCACGGTCGGGAAGTCGACCTATGCCCGGTGCGGCATCATCACGAACGTCACACCGTTCGAGCCGGAGTGGGAAGGCTTCGTTACCCTCGAGATCTCGAATACGACGCCCCTTCCCGCCAAGATCTACGCGAACGAAGGGATTGCTCAGGTGCTCTTCTTCAAGGGCGACGAAGAACCCGAGGTTTCATACAAGGACAAAAAGGGCAAGTACCAGGGTCAACAAGGCGTAACGCTTCCCCGACTATAGCGTGGCCTCTGGCTTGCCCATTTAGCACCCACTAACCGTAATCGGGAGGAGCTATCACTGTGCAAAACCGCGACGGAGTTCAGAAAGGTCCGCAGGATCACGCCGAAGGACAGCACGGAGCCAAGACGCGCAGCAAGATTCTGGAACAGCTGCACTCGGGGAACGGCGCCGTGAGCGGCAACTCGGAAAACGATCCCGCACGGCCTAAGAACCTCGCGCACCACAACTCGGCGCATCGTCTGTTCGAGGAGCGCCAACAACACGATGAAGCCGAAAGAAACAGCGAGAAGACTCGCCACAATCGCGAAGTGGAGAGACGGCACCTCGACAGCGCTCACATTCCAAAGAACGAAACTTAGCGCAGCATTCCGGCGGCGTACGCCAGTATCAATCCAACGGCGACAATCAGAGCGAGCCAGACGATCTTGCTGCCACCGCCTGTGGCTCGCGCGGGAGCAACCACTCTGAAGGGAGAGCCCGGTGTCGTGCCATGGCGCGTGATACCGGGCGTATCATTTACGGCATCCGCACCGCCGAATGCCGCTTCGTTTTTTGGGTCGTCAACCGCGCTCAGTTCCTTTTCCTGGTTTTCGCGATCGTCCATCACATGCTCCGTGTCGATGCTGGCCGCGGAGCGAAGGTGCACCAAGCGCGCCAGCGCTAGGGACGGGTGCCGAGCAGATTGGCGCGCAGGAAATCGCGGTTCATGCGCGTGATGGTATCGATGCTGATTTCCTTGGGACACGCCTCCTGACACTCGCCGTGGAGCGTGCAGCTGCCGAACTCCTCGATCTCCATTTGCTGAACCATCTTTAGCGCGCGCCTGTAACGCTCCGACTGACCCTGGGGCAAAAGGCCAAGATGGGTAATCTTCGCCGCGGTGAACAACGACGCCGATGCGTTAGGGCAGGCTGCGACGCACGCTCCGCACCCGATGCACGCAGCGGCGTCCATCGCGTCGTCGACGCTCTCCTTCGGGACGAGAATGTTGTTAGCGTCCTGCGCGCTACCGGTAGGCGCAGTGATGAACCCGCCAGCCTGAATGATGCGATCGAGCGGAGAGCGATCCACCGCTAAATCCTTGACGATACGAAACGCTCGCGCTCTCCACGGCTCGACATAGATGGTGTCGCCGTCTTTGAAGCTCCGCATGTGAAGCTGGCAGGTCGCGGTTCCACGCATCGGTCCGTGCGCGATGCCGTTGATCATCAGACTGCACGACCCGCAGATCCCTTCGCGACAGTCATGGTCGAAGGCGATCGGAATCTCGCCGCGTTCGGTCAGGCCTTCGTTGACGACGTCGAGCATCTCGAGGAATGACATGTCGGGACTTACGTCGGTTGCCTCGTAAACCACCATTTTGCCGGGCGCGTCGGGGCCCGCCTGCCGCCAGACGTGTAGCGTCAGATTCATTACTTGTAGCTCCGCTGCGAGAGCTGGACGTGCTCGAACACGAGCGGTTCCTTGTTGAGGATCGGGGGCTTTCCTTCTCCGGCGTATTCCCAGGCCGCCACATAGGCGAAGTGGACGTCGTCCCGGAGTGCTTCGCCATCCGGCGTCTGGCTCTCCTCCCGAAAGTGCGCACCGCACGACTCAGTGCGATGCAGTGCGTCGATGCACATCAACTCAGCAAGCTCCAGGAAGTCGGCCACCCGTCCAGCTTTCTCGAGCGCCTGGTTGAGCTCGGTATCGCTCCCGGGGACGTTGACGTTGCGCCAGAACTCCTCACGCAGCTCTAGAATTTTCGCGAGCGCCACTTTGAGCCCCGCTTCGTTGCGCGACATCCCGCAGTACTCCCACATGATTTTGCCCAGCTCGCGATGGAACGACGCGACAGTGCGTTTCCCATCGATGGCAAGAAACCTTTTGGTTCGCTCGGCAACCCCATCCAACGCGTCGCGAAACGCCGGGTGGGTTGCATCGACTTTTGCGAGCTTCTGCGTCGCAAGGTAATCGCCGATGGTGTTGGGGATTACGAAATAGCCATCCGCCAGGCCCTGCATTAAAGCAGAAGCACCAAGCCGGTTTGCGCCATGATCGGAAAAGTTTGCCTCTCCGGTAACGTGCAGGCCTGCGACGGTGCTCATCAGATTGTAGTCGACCCACAATCCGCCCATTGTGTAGTGGACCGCTGGATAAATCCGCATCGGCACCTGGTACGGATTTTCATCCGTGATGCGCTCGTACATCTCGAAGAGATTGCCGTAACGCTCCTCGATCACGGGTTTGCCAAGGCGTTTGATCGCGTCGCTGAAGTCCAGG
>DATAHM010000109.1:0-4789 GCA_036263215.1 Gemmatimonadaceae bacterium | reverse complement strand
GTAATCACTTCGTTCGTGATCGCCGTTGGATCGGAGCTCGAGAAGGCCGGAAGCCCGGCATCAGCGCGAAGCGCATTGATAATATCGACGGCGGTTTGCCCGCCTTCTGCTTCGGCAATAATCAACTGGGCTTCCTTATAGCTGGCGACCGGTATCGGCGTCGTTACGCTCGGATACTTGGTCTGGATGTACCATGGGGTTCTGTTATCCGACGCCGCGCGCGGCGTTCCATCAGCTGCTTTCCCCGTGGTGTCGACGACGCGCGTATCGGGTACCTGGTTGCCATTGGCGTCGGTTACGGTGAGATCACGGTAAGCGGGCGCAACCGTCACCAGACGTCCGATGTTAAACGATGCGACTCTGTTCTGACGCGTGGAGGGCGTCAGTTCCGCGCTTGCCACGAGCACGAAACCCGGAGGGACCAGAGCGGCATCGGCTGCGGCTCCCGTCTTATTTCCCTGATCGAGTCGGGCGCGCGCACGTCCGACGTAAGCTGCGTTCAACATTTGCTGATCGTTCGCCGCCTGCGCCGCTGCGATCGCCGTCGTGAAAGTTTGCTCGGCGGATGCGAACACTTCGTCCGAGGTCATCTTCGGTCCGAGGTTTATCGCCGCCTCGCAGAACCCCTCGCCAAGAAGAATTCGCGAATAGCCCGCGTACACAGCAGCCTTCGCTATCAGATCCTGCCTGTTCGGAACCTCGGCGTCCGTCCAGCTTTGCAGGAGCTCGAGCGCTCTGTCCGCCGTCCCGCGCGCAACCTGAATCGGCGTATAGATGCCATACGCATCACACGCATTGGTAGCGTACCGCGTGTCGGCCGTCGGGTCGGTGTCGCGCCGGTCGAACGCCCAGTTCGCCGCGGTCGGAGTTGCATCCATCAACTCACCACTCATCATTCCAGCGTCGACGATGTAAGAGCCAAGGGCGCACTCGAAGTTGCCGATTGCGCTGTTCACGATGAGGCCCGCGTTTGCCGGGATCTCGAGGGTGGAGGTCTCGATTTTGTCTGGCGCTGTGGTTTCGAGTCCTTTGTCCAGGATGCTGCATCCAATCATAGGAGTCGACAGCGTGATGACGGTGAGCCATTGGCCCGCCGTCGCCACTCTTTCGGCCCACTTTGAAATGTCCTTGAAAGTCATATGGGATCTCCGGATAAATCCGTTGAGTCGTTCGTTAGGGTGCGTTTGCATTAGAAGTTCAGGCGGAGAGTCGCAACGAACGAGCGGAGTTGTGGAGTAACGTCCTGCTCCCACTGTCCGAATCCGCGGGATCCGCCCTGGAACGACGCTTCTGGCTCGAGTCCCTGATAGTTGGTCCAGGTGTGGAGATTACGTCCGGCGATACTCACCGCTGCTCTGGCCGCACCGAGCCGCGTCGCGAACGAAGCCGGAAGATTGTAGCTGAGGGAGATCTCCCGAAGCTTCGTGTAGCTGGCGTCGTTCACGAGATCGCTGATGTACGAGCTGCTGCTCACTGCGCCGACAATGGCCGGAGAGAATTCTTTGGGGAAGTAATTCTCCCGGCATTCGATGAAGAGGTGGCACCGAACGCGGCGGTTTCCATCGAGCTTCTTGTAACCGCCCTTGAAGTCCACCAGCGTGTAGATGCTGAAGTTCCTGAAGAAGCTGAGCGTCGACGTGAAAGCTCCTTCTCGCGTCGGGGTCGTGCTACCAAGGAAGACTTGCGGCGCGCTTGCGCATGGAACAGGCGCTCCGCCAGCCGCGCCAGGATCGCAGAACACGGCAGTGGCTTTGCCCGTCGTCGGGTCGATCGTCGCATCGACTACACGCTTGCCCCACCAGCCGCCCACTGGATAGCCAACGGTGTGTCGAATGTTCGCCGATGGGCTAATGAAAGTCGCACCGCCGAGATCGACAACCTTGGTGTGATTTGTCGATGCACTGAAAGTCAGGTCCCAGGTCGTACGCTCTCCAGCGACAGGCGTCGCGCGGAGCATGAATTCATCGCCGTGTTTGGTGATCTTTCCGGCGTTGACGAGTTGCGTGCCGGGATACCCACTCGAAGGCGCGACCGGCTGCTCGAGAATCGCGTTGCGCGTGCCGCCCGTGAAGTGCGTGAACTCGATTCCGGCTCTGTCGCGCAAGAAACCAGCGTCGAAACCGAATTCAGTCTCGTAGCCACGCTCGGGGCCCAGATCGGGATTGCCCCTCGATGCCGGAGTGACCGCAGCGGAACCGCCCGGGCCTGCCGTCGCCGTGAAATAGGGGACAGCGGAATACGGAAGCGGCGCCTGCCCGGTTTGACCATATGCACCGCGCAATTTCAACGTGTTGACGTACGGAAGCCGGTAGAATGGCTCCTCGCTCACGACCCACGACGCGCTCACTTTCGGGTAATAAACTCTCTTGAAGTTCGCGCCGAAGGCGCTGTTGTTGTCGGACCGCAAACCACCCGTCAGGAACAGTCTGTCGCGAAAACCGAGCTGCTCCTGCCCGTAAACTCCAACGGTGTTGTTCTGGACGCTCGTCTCTGAGCCAGTGCGTTGCGCGGTCGTCGATGAGAGCGCCGTCAGCCCTGGGCCCGGGAAATCCTGACCATAACCATCGACGTATTTGGTATTCCGCCGGAAGAAATCGACTCCATACGACGTCGAAGCTGAGAGTGCCCGGAACTGATTCTTGAAGGTGCCGCCGTAGGTGAGACTCGAAAGCGAATTCTGGCGCTCTCCCACCGCCTTGTAACCGGAGTCGGCGTCAGTGCCGAAGAAGTACGAAAAGTTCGGATCGTTGTGTACCGCCGAAAGCTCCTCGTTGTCTTCCATTCCCTGATCGGTTCCCAGAATCAGGTGCTGGCTGAACCAGCTCGTCGGATTGTGCGTTATCTGAACGCTGCCGGTAAAACGGCTAATGTCCTGATACATCTGGTATTGCTTGTTGTAAGCGGACGGGAGCGCGCTGTAGAAGCCGTTGTTCGGAAGTGGTTTGCCGGTGTCGTCGTAAAGATTGGTCGGCGTCGCGTAGTACGTCGTCCAGGGCAAACCGCCGTACCCGGCCTCCGGGGGCAGATCGGTGCGGCCTGTGATGTACCCCATGTTGCTTTGGATCTCGATCTTGTCGCTCGGATTCAAGGTCAGGTTCGCGCGACCGCCGTAATTCTTCTGAAGGTTGGTGGGTATCACACCGCCGTCTCTCGAGTAGTTCCCACTGATGCGATAGCGGAAGCCCGGTGATCCGCCGCCGACGCCAAGGTCGTATGACTGAAGATGCCCGGTCTGAAATATTGGATGACCAGCATCGGCCTCTCGCTTCGCGATATTCAGGGACACGATTTGGCCGGTCACCGGATCAGGACCATAATTCGTCCAGATGCGGGTATCCTGATTAGCGAATTCGTTGGTCCCGCCCCTGACGGTGAGATCCCAGGCCGGCTTGCCCTGCTGTCCCTTCTTGGTGATGATCTGAATCACACCGTTCGCCGCCTCCGTCCCGTACAGTGTGGCGGCTGCGGGCCCTTTCACAATTTCGATGCTCTCGATGTCATCGGGATTGAAGTCGTTCCAGCGCGTCGTCGTGCTTGCACCGAACGACTGATTTTGCGGCCCCGTTCCCTGAGCGTTGTCGACCCGAATACCGTCAACGTAGATGAGCGGCTGATTCGATAGCGAGAAACTGGAAACTCCACGAATTCTCACCGTCGCCCCGGAACCAATCGTGCCCGAGTTCTGGAGGATCGTAACTCCGGGCGCTCTTCCGTTAATGAGATTCTGGACGTTGTTGATCGGCGCCTTGGCTGTCACCTCCGACGCATCGATCTGCGCGATATCGACACCAAGGGTGCGTCTCGCGGTGCTTCCGGTTTGTCCGGTGACGACGACTGCATCGAGGTTGATGCTCGCCGGCTCGAGACTTACTCGTGTCTCCGCGCCGACGGACGCCGTTGTCGTTGTCATCTTGTAGCCGAGTCGACGGACTTCGAGCACGGCCGACGTTCCACTTACACCGCCAATCCGAAAGCGACCGTTCGCATCGGTTTGAGTGCCCAGACGCGTGCCTTGCACCGTGACCTGTGCATTGGGAACGGGCGCCTGGCCTCGGTCGAGCACCACGCCCGAAATCGTTCCACCCTGCGCTCGCGCAACCGCTGGCGCGAGCAGCAAGGAAGCCGCCGTCGCAACGGTCATGGTGACTTTCAGGGATCTTGCTGTGGTTTGAGCACGACGACGCATGCTCGCTAAGAAATACGACAGTCGATCCATACTCAGACTCCCTCGTCGAGTGTGAGAGACGGGCCTTTCGCGCAATGGGGCGCGGAAAAAACCTATGACCGGGTCTTGCTCAGGGCAAGCAAATCCGCGCGCTGCTCAGGCGCTCGAATCGAGGGTGAGCGCCGGCTATGAAAGGCGGAATTCTATCGTCTTGTCGTTATGGCGATAACTCCGCCAGCGTTGCCTCCGCCGAACTTCGTGGTCGCCTCCCAGGAGCGGTAGAGCTGGATGGTCGAAACCTGAGACGCCGGAATGTTTCGAAGCGTGGCCAAGGGGCCAAATTCCTGTCCATCCACATAGACCGTCGGATAGGGCCGCGACTGCGATCTGTCGAAGCTCGTTTCTCCACGATAGCTCAAGAAATTCGCGCGCAGCTTCTGAATTACTTCATAGGCGGTCGGGGCTCGCGACGCCTCGATCTCGTCCTCGGTGATGAGCTGGGAGTCGCTCGGCACCGTCGAAGCAACATGTGGCGAGGCGCATGAGACGGCGCCGGCCATTAGCGTCGCCAGAAAAACGCGCGCAAGCATCGACGCTCTACTGCCTCGTGGTGATCGAGATGAC
>DATAHM010000108.1:0-7256 GCA_036263215.1 Gemmatimonadaceae bacterium | reverse complement strand
GGAAGCCCGCGGTGGTGCTGCTTACACTTCGGAATCAAGTCGTCGGCCGGGAAGCATTTGACGACGCATTCCGCGAATACACAAGGAATTGGGCGTTCAAGCATCCGACTCCAGGGGACTTCTTTCGGAGTATCGAGAACTCGACGGGCGAAGACCTGTCGTGGTTCTGGCGTGGCTTCTTTTACACGACCGACGTGCTGGACATCGGCATCGATAGCGTGTCGACGCGGGTTTCGGAGGGACAGCGCTTCGCCACTATTTCCCTTCGGAAGCACACCTCGATTCCATTCCCGGTGCGGCTCAAAGTGGCATACGCTGACGGGACGACCCAGGAATTCTCGTTTCCGGTGCAGATCTGGGCGGGTGGCGACCGGTTCGATGCAGTGGTCGCTGTTCGCGCAAACGTAACCGGGGTACGCCTTTGGCCTGACCCCTCGGTGCCCGACTGGAACTCGAGCAATGACCGGTGGGGAGCGGCGCCAGCCGCGGGTGTGGTTGGTCCGGTTACGAGACCCTGATGTGGTCGTTTGGATTAAGGGGGGTGTTCGGATAAATTGCAGCAGTATCCAGACTTAGAAACGGAGTAAGGAATGCCGGATTTTGGAAGCTGGGCGACCGCTTGGTGGAAGCCCGTTCTGTTCGTTATCGTAGCCGGTCACCTGACCAACGTGTCGGTGACATTGTTTCTGCATCGGGCCCAAACCCACCGCGGTGTGAAGCTGCACTATCTGGCCGCGCTTCCAATGCGGCTTTGGCTGTGGCTCTCCACGGCAATCGTGACCAAGGAGTGGGTAGCCTGTCATCGCAAGCATCACGCTTTCGCCGATCGCGACGGAGACCCCCACAGCCCACTGATTGAAGGCCTGCGCAACATTATCCTGAAGGGAGCCTTCTACTATAGAAAGGCGGTTCGGCAGCCCGGAGTTCTGGACA
This sequence comes from Gemmatimonadaceae bacterium, assembly GCA_036263215.1. GTDB lineage: Bacteria > Gemmatimonadota > Gemmatimonadetes > Gemmatimonadales > Gemmatimonadaceae > UBA4720. The sequence continues at coordinate 6,323 of DATAHM010000108.1, read as the reverse complement.
AGTACGGAAAGGGAACGCCCAACGATTGGCTCGAGCGTCATCTTCTCTCGCCTCTCAACTGGGTCGGCATTCTGGTGATGCTGGTAGTCGATATCTATCTGTTTGGCTTCTTTGTGGGTCCGCTCGTATGGGGCATCCAGATGATCTGGATCCCGTTCTGGGCCGCGGGAATCGTGAACGGAGTTGGCCACGCGGTGGGATATCGCAACTTCAACGTCAAGGACGAGAGCAGGAACATCTCGCCGATCGCGATCTGGCTGGGCGGGGAAGAGCTGCACAACAACCACCACGCTGACCCACACTCTGCGAAGTTCAAGGCAAAGTGGTATGAGTTCGACATTGGCTGGATCTATCTCCGGCTCCTCTCGATTTTCGGACTTGCTGAAATCTCCTACGCGCGCCGGTAGGCGACCACGTGCCTGAGACGGTAACCTGCGCGCGGTGCGGTCAAACGCGCGCAGGATTCGTAAAGCCCCCCTTTCCTGGTGCAATCGGGGCCCGCGTCGTCGAAGAGATCTGCACTCAGTGCTGGGGGGATTGGCTGAAGCAGCAGACGATGCTGATCAACCACTACGGCCTGAACGTGATGGACCCGCAGGCGCGGACGTTTCTGACGAAGAACATGAGCGCGTTCCTGTTCAAGACCGGCGCATCGACTGATGTCGATACCAGCAAGAAAGGAACGATCAGCCACGGGTAGGTATTTACCTTGGTGGCGTGGAACAACAGACGCGCCTGCGGTCGTTAAAGCGGCGTAGGGGCCGCGAAGATTCGTTGATTCGCCAACGAATTTTCTTCCCAAAAAAACTCTGTTGACGTCGCAATCCCTGATTCGTTATATCAGTGCTGCCTTCCTGACGACCGTGAAGAATTCCGGCGTCGCACCCCGAAAAAATCTACCGCGGACTTGACTTTAGTCACAAAAAGTGACTAATTCGCTGCACGATGCGCGACCGCTATGCCAGAACCGCTTCCTACAGTGTCGATCTGGTTCTGGTCACAGCGATGGGTAACGAGCTGGCGGTGCTGTTGACGAGGAGTGCGGGCGACCGCGAGCGGTGGGCGCTGCCGTGGCGGATTCCTCAAGCTGGCGAGACGCTGGATGGCGGGGCGAGCCGCGGAGCGCACGAAGCGCTTGGCGAGACGCCGAGCTGGATCGAACAAATCGGAGCATTTGGGGACGCCAAGCGGCATCCGGGCGACGTGGATATCTCCGTCGCTTATGTGGGATTGGTGCCACACGAGACGGCCTCACCGCGGGCGGGATACACCTGGTTCCAGATCACAGAAGTGCCCCCACTTTCCCCGCGGCAGAGGGCAATGGTCGAAGCAGCGACCAACACCATTCAGGCGAGGCTCGATCAGGCCCCGATCGCGTTTCGCCTGCTGCCGGCGACGTTCACCCTGAGCGAGCTACAACAGATGTACGAACTGCTGCTCGGTAAACGCTTGCACAAAGCGAGCTTCCGACGTGCCCTCCAGGCGGCCTGGCTCGTCGAAGCTACGGACGAATGGCGCAGCGAAGGCCGGGGGCGACCGGCGCAGCTTTTCCGCTACTTACCGAAGAAAAGGCGTAAAGCGCAGCGCGGCGTAAGGTTCGATTTGCTCGATTCCTGACCGGTAACGGTGCGGTACCAGACAGGCCACCAGTCCCCGGAACCTCTTGCGGTAACGGTGTATTAGTTGCAATGTGTACCTTAAGGTAAACACCCTGACCGGGGGCCTTTCATCCATGCTGGCTTATCTCGATAGTCTGTGTGCGGCATTGCTCGCACGAGATGGTACAGAGATACAGCGACTTCTGGCACTTCCTGCGGCGCGCGATCTTCCCCGACGCGTGCGCGAAGAAGCAGTCGCGATTTCACGCGCCGGCAATCGCAGCTTCATGGCCCCTATTCACGCGCTCCACTTCTATTACAAGCTCACTCACATGGTTGACGAGTCGAGCGATCCCATCTTTGGCGACGCCGCGAAGCAGACCGATCCCGCGAGCGGACAGATGGAATTACCGCTGCGAAAAGTAGGGAACGGCGGTCGTTAGTACGCGCTAAACGAGCGCGCGAAGCGAATTTTTCTTCTTCATCGTTTCGCTCCAGATATCCCCAATCTTTTCAAATCGCTCGGCGGCGTTGCCGAGGTGAAAGTCGCGCGGGTCCAGATCATCCTTGAGCTCGCTCCACTTTAGTGGAGTGGATACGGTTGCACCGGGCTTGGCGCGAACGCAGTAAGGTCCGGCGACCGTTTTGCCCTGAATGTTCTGCAGATAATCGACGTAAACCGTTGCCGCACCGCGCGCTTTGACGAAGCGCTCGATCGTCGCTTCTCTCGGGTGCGAATCCGCCACCTTGGTGGCTATCACCTGGGCGACCAGAGTGGCGGCCTCGTTCGGAGTGCGCGGCGGAAGGGGCAGGTAAACGTGGAGACCGGTGGATCCCGAGGTCTTGATCGCGGCGTTGAGTCCAAAGCTGTCGATGACTTGCTTCGTCCAGCGGGCGATCTGGATGACCCGCGCGAAGTTGGCGCGCGGACCGGGATCAAGGTCGATGATGGTATAGTCGGCGTACTCGAGCGATCCAACACGTGAGTGCCAGGGATCGACTGAGATCGCGCCCAACTGGATCGTGTAGAGAAGGGTGAGTAAATCGCCGCCGATGAAGCGGGGCTGCTTCTCCCCTCCCTCGGTCACGATTGTTTCGACTCGCACGTCGGACGGCGTGGTCTCCTGCGCCTTCTGCTGGTAAAAGCTCTCGCCGTCGATGCCATTCGGGAAACGCTTGAGGACGAGCGGCCGATCCTGCATGGTCGGAAGGATGAACCTGGCGATACGCGTGTAATACCGCATCACATCGCCCTTCGTAAAACCGTTCTTGGGGAAGAAGACTTTATCGAGGTTGGAGACCTTGAGCGATTGGCCGCGCCCGAGATCCACGGTCCCTTCACCGCGCTTTGATTCGATTGCGGTGAGCTCGGCGATTACCGGGTCGGATTCCTGAAGTCCTTTCCCGCGGCTCGGCTTCCGCGAAGTCGATGATTCGGTGGCGCGAGTTGGCTTTGCCCGGTCTGACCTGGCGGCGGTTGATTTGCTGCGAGTCGATTTGGCTCGCGATCTGGCGGCAACGGGCGCAGCCGCGGTTTCACGTTTTGCGACCGCCGCGTTACGCGACTCGCGTTGCACGCTGGTGCGCTCGATCCCGACTTCCCGCGCGTCCTTGTCGTCCCGGATACCGAGAAAAATCGGCTGGCGCAGGCGACGATCGGCGGTCCATTCGCTGAATTTGACCTCTACGACGATTTGCGGCTCGACCCAATGGGCCTTCTCATTCGTCCTCGGTGTCTCTACGAAGGGCGAAGTTTTCCGCTCGAGGGGTTTCAGCTTGCGGTACATCTCGCCGAGCCCTTTCCGCGAGAAGCCTCCGCCGGTGTGTCCGATGTATATGAAACGATCTTTGTCGAAATAGCCGAGGAGGATGGCGCCGATGTGCTCGCGGCTGTTGCGGGGCTCGGTGTAGCCGCCGACCACGAACTCCTGACGAAATTCGATTTTCAGCTTGAGCCAGTTTCGCGATCGGTTTCCCGGTTCGTAGAGCGAATCCACCCGTTTGGCGATCACTCCCTCCCACCCATCGCGGCGAGCGGTGTCGAGCATCTTTTTGCCTTCGCCTTCGACCGATTCAGTTAGTCGCACTCGCTCGGTGACGCGAGACGCCACGCGTTTTTCCAGGTGTTGGCGACGGACCGACCACGGTTCGTCGAGAAGCACGTCGTTGCCGTCCATCAGGATGTCAAACAGAATCAGAGCAGCCGGCGCCGAAGAGGCATGGCGCTCGATGATCTGCGACTCCTTGACATGCATTCTGCTCTGCAGCTCCTGGAACCGGGCGGGCTCACCGTCGATGAGAGCTACGATCTCACCATCGAGTACGAGTGAGCGTTTCGTCTGTGATGCCAGTTTCTCGAGGGCGGCGACGATTTCGGGAAACTGTTTCGCCTTGTCCTTGCCATTGCGCGTCATGAGTCTCACGTCGTCGTCGGTGGCATAGGCGAGGACGCGGATTCCATCGTACTTGGGCTCGAAGGTCCAGCCTTTACCCGGGATCTCGCTGCCAATGCTCGCGTACATGGGCTCGAGTGCGAGCGATGCTGCCCTCTCCGGCGAGAGCGTTTCAGCTTTACGGGGAGACTTGCGGGCGCGAGCGCGTGGCTTCGTTGGCTCGGCGGGGGAAGCGCTTTTCTGCTTTTTAGGCTCGCGATTGCTGTTCCAGACGCGGCTCTTGCCGGTGGCTATCTCGTCCATGGTTCGACCGGTGTCGACCGATGTCATGTTGTCAGCAACGACGTCTTCATCGGTCGCGAACTCGTCCCGGTGCTTGATCAACAACCACTGCGGCTTGGCTGAGGAAGAGTCGTCGCGCGCGAATTTCATGCGGATCAGCGCGAAGGATCCGTGGAGCCTCTCACCGTGAAAAGTGATCTTGAGATCGCCACGTCTGAGCCCTTCGCGAATGGCATTCTGCTCGTCATCGGCCGACGTCGCCGCATCGGCTGTGTACGTACCGCGATCCCAGAGCATCACGGTACCGCCGCCGTACTCACCTTGAGGGATGGTGCCCTCGAAGGTGTTGTAGTCGATCGGATGATCCTCGACCTGCATGGCGAGGCGTTTGACTGATGGATCGAGGCTGGGTCCTTTCGGAACCGCCCAGCTTTTCATCACGCCGTCTAGCTCGAGGCGCAGATCGAAGTGCATATGACTCGCCGCGTGCTTCTGGATGACGAAGCGGAGGCGCCCGGTTCTGGTCGCTGAGGAGGGTTTGTCACCCGACGGCTCACGGGTGCGACTGAAGTCACGCTTGCGGCGATACTCCGCCAGCTGCGCGCGGGCGCTTGGTTTCTTGCTTCTGTCAGTTTTGACTGCCATGCAGGCGTCCTAAGCTGTCTTCGCCTTTTTCTTCCCGGGTTTGCGGCCGGCGGCCACGGATTTTCTCTTTGCACGAACGGCGCCTTTCTTTCCGGCGCCCTCCTCGAGGCTGGCGCGAAGGCGGGACATCAAATCGAGCACACCGCTGTCGGGAGTTTCCTCTTCCGGCTCCTCGAGCTTGGGCTTCTTGCCCTTCATCTTCGCCTTGATGATGCGCATCAGATTGGCGCGATACTCATCGGTGTAACGGCTGGGATCAAAGGGCTCCGCGAGGTTCGCGACGAGCTGCTCAGCCATCTGCAGCTCCTGGGGTCGAACCTGTTCGCGGCTCGGGAAATTGAACTCACTGGCATCGACAAGCTCGTTGGCGAAGCGCATGATCTCGAGGACGAGTGCTTCACCCACCACTTTCACGGCGGCGAGGTGCTGGGTCTGGCGGATGATGATCTTGCCAATGCCGATGGAACCGGTCTGGCGGATCGCTTCGCGAAGGAGAGCGTATGGTTTGTCGCCGCCCTTGCCGGGTACGAGATAGTAAGGCGTCTCGAAGTAGCGCGGATCGATCTCTTCTTCCTTGACGAAATCGAGGATGTCGATGGTCTTCGACTGCTCGAGCGCGGCGGCCTTGAAGTCTTCATCAGTGAGCACGACGAATTTTCCTTTCTCGTACTCGTAGCCCTTTACCACCTCGTTCCACGGGACCGGATCGCCTTCTGCCTGGCAAATGCGCTCGTATTTGACCGGCGAGAGATCTTCTTCGTGGAGCAGTCGGAAGCTGATATGGTCGGCGCGGACCGCAGTTTTGAGCTCCACTGGAATGTTGACCAACCCGAACGTGAGCGAGCCCTTCCAGATTGCGGCCATCCGTCAGCCTCCGTGTAACAGGTTGTCACTACAAGCGATGTGGATGAAAGCAAATCGAATGCCGCCTGTGGAAAACAAGTTTTGTGATGCCTGCAGGTATAAAAAAAGCCCCGCTGAGCGGGGCTTTTTGCGAACCGAACGAGCCGATCAACTGACTTTCGTCACGTCGGCAGCTTGTGGTCCTTTCTGACCCTGAACGACTTCGAACTCGACCTTATCGCCCTCGGCGAGAGACTTGAATCCGGAGCCACTGATCGCGCTGAAATGGACAAAGACGTCCGGGCCACCCTCGCGTGAAATGAAGCCAAACCCCTTGGCGTCGTTGAACCATTTGACCGTTCCAGTGATGCGTGCCATTGAACTATCCTCTTCCCCCGCAGGGCAATCTGTAAAGCATCGACCATAGGCTAGCGAATCGCTTCTACACGCTTCGCTTCGCCGGATACTCGTCCGCGTGACGTATTATCCATCCGGCAGCCGGCAGAGGAGGGCAAGTTTTGTGCAACAGGCTGTCGGTCTATGCCGCTCCCGCGACGTAGTG
>DATAHM010000107.1:0-9239 GCA_036263215.1 Gemmatimonadaceae bacterium | reverse complement strand
AGCGCCATCATCATGCACAGCAATAGTGCAGCGCGTTTCACGTGAAGCCTCCACTGGTTTCAGCTAAGTTTCGGATGCATCAAGCGAGGTGCAAATCGTTTGCCGTCAGCGTTTCGGCCGAAACCCTTGGGCGGCGCGATCGTAGTGACGAATGAACCTTCTTTCGCGGAGCGATAGATGCCGCCGGACCCAAACCTCATAGTTCACGAAGTGTTTTCCTGGGTAATCCCGGGACTCGTGATTATGGTCCTCGGCTTCCCGATCGTCCGCCTAATCACACGCTGGCTCGAGCCCAAACCTGTGCCGCCGCGTGAGCTGAGCGCCATAAACGGCAGACTCGAGCGCATTGAAACGGCGGTGGACACTATCGCATTGGAAATCGAGAGAGTTTCAGAGGCTCAGCGATTCGCTGCGCGGCTTCAGGCGGAACAGCAGCCTCGCCTCCCGAATGTCGGCGGTTAGACCGGTGTCCGCTTAGTGGCCGATTCTGGAAGGGTTTCTAGCTGCAGGTGATCAGGCCGTTCGTCATGCTGCAATTCTTCGCGGAGAGCGCGTGCACGGCGACAGCGCTCCAGGAAGGTGGCGGACCCAGTGCACTGGCGACGGTAACGGTCACGTTCTGTGAAGCGTGGAATCCATTGAGCGGCGCGCTCATGGTTGCAGTGCCAGAAAAATATCTGCCGCCGTTGTCGGCGGCGTACTGTTCCTGATACGTAGCGAGGTTGCGCAGGTCAGATTTCATCTGCGCAACATACGCCTTATCCTTGGAATCCACGAACCTTGGAATGGCGATCGCAGCGAGAATACCGATAATGATTACGACCAGTAAGAGCTCAATGATCGTAAATCCTTTTTTTTGTTGCATCATTGAACCCTCCGTATCCCAGTTTGCTGGGCGTGGCCGCGACCGGCGGCAAGCCTGTGCAGGGGGCCGCAACGGACCTCGGACGCCCCCTATAAGGCAAGCACTCTGCCACGAGCCGTGCTATGGCTAAGTGCTTGTCGCGTCTGGGATTAGGGGCGTCTGTTCAAGTCACATCTTAGGCGCCCGGGTTGCATTTTGCACCGGTGTCTGCAAAGTGCTTTGACCACGGAAAAACATGCGTTCATGATGCCAAAAAGGACCTCGGGGCGGATGCCACGAGGTCCTTTTGTCAGTCGGGGCGCCCGGATTTGAACCGGGGACCTCCTGCTCCCAAAGCAGGCGCGATACCGGGCTACGCTACGCCCCGAAACTCTCGCCGCAACTTACTATAGCCGGCCGGCCGAACGCAACGCGTTCAAGAGCGAGCGAAACGAACGACTTCGGTGACTATTCCGCGCGGTGGTCTCAATGGATGCTTCGGCGAATGTTCCGCCGAGGTCTGGCGCCTCAAAGTACGGGTCGTAGCCAAACCCGCCGCGCCCCCGGGGCTCCTGAAGAATACGTCCCTCGATCTCTCCGCGCCGCAACTCTTCGCCCGCGAGATCCTTGAACGCGGCAACGCTGACATATCGTGCGGAGTCGGTAAACGCGGCTCCCTGAGCCGCGCGCGCTTCGTTCATCCGAGCGGTGAGTTTCGCGTTGTTCGCAAGGTCCAGCGCTTTCGGTGGTAAATCCAGGCGCCCCGACCAACGCTTGCTGTAGACTCCCGGCTCACCCCCGAGCGCGTCGACGCAAAGGCCGGAATCGTCGCCAAAAGTCGGGAGTCCGGATTTCGCCCAGAAGTAGCGCGCCTTTGCCAAAGCGTTCTCCTCGAACGTCTCGTAGCACTCGAGGTTTTCTTCCTCCGCGGTTTCGATGATGCCCAGCGTGCCGGGGTCAGTCACCTCGAGCCCAAACTCTCCGAAGATTCGGTGCAGCTCGCGCAGTTTTCCGCTACTGCGAGTGGCGAGCAAGAAGACCTTTGCAGTCACCCCGCAAGTGCATTGAGCTGGGCAGAATCGAGCGCTCGAATGCCAGCTATCGCGAGCTCCAGCAATTGGTCGAGCTCACTCCGGTCGAAGGTGCCATGCTCGCCAGTTCCCTGCACCTCGACGAATCTTCCTTCGCTGCTCATCACGACGTTCATATCGACCTCGGCGCGCACGTCCTCCTCGTAATCGAGATCGAGCCGGGGCTCGCCGTCAATTACTCCGACGCTGACCGCGGCGACGCGACGCTTGACCGGGGTTGCGGGCAGCAGCCCCTCGCGGACCATCCAGTCGAATGCATCGACTATTGCGACTGATGCGCCCGTGATTGCCGCTGTTCGCGTGCCTCCATCGGCGACCAAGACGTCGCAATCGAGCTTGACCGTGAACTCGCCGAACTTGAAGTCGTCCAGCATCGCGCGAACACTGCGACCAATCAGTCGCTGGATCTCCTGGGTACGTCCGCCGAGCTGGGCGCGCTCTCTCGAAGTGCGCGTTCGAGTAGCGCGCGGGAGCATCGCGTACTCCGCAGTCAGCCATCCTTCGCCGCTTCCCCGCCTCCAGCCCGGAACGCCTTCCTCCACGGAAGCGGTGCACAGAACGCGCGTCGTGCCGAAGGTCACGAGGCACGAACCTTCGGCGTATGGCGCGACGGAGCGCTCGAAGGTGACCGTACGTAATTCTGAAGGCGCGCGGCCAACGCGCCGGCTGTTACTGGCTTTCACTTAGCTTCTCTATGATCGAGGTCGTGGATTGACCCGGAGTGAGGGGAACGACAACCACACGGCCGCCGCGGCTTCGAACTTCGGCGGCGCCGACGATGCTCTCCTCAGTATAGTCGCCGCCTTTTACGATCACATCCGGCTCGAGCAATTTGACGAGCTCGAGCGGTGTGTCTTCGGTAAATATCACTACCAGGTCCACTTGTTCGAGAGCCGCCAGCACGTAGGCGCGGTCGGCCTCGCCCCGAACTGGTCGCGACGGTCCCTTTAGCCTGCGGACCGACGCGTCGCTGTTGATGCCAACCACGAGTGCATCAGCAGTCTCTCGCGCCGCAACCAGCAGATCGATGTGCCCGGGATGAAGGAGATCGAAAACACCGTTCGTGAACGCCACCCTGCCCTTGCGCGCTGTTCTCCAGCGCTTTGCTTCGGGCCACGTCGCAACCTTCGTCGCTGGGATTCGCGGCTTCAGAGGCTCGCTTCCACAGAGGGATGGAAATGCAGGACCTTCTCCTTACGGAACGGTAGTTTGATCACCTGGTCGTAGTCGCTGGAAACACTGATGGTTCGCTGGCCGCGAACGATGGTAATCTCGCCTGCATCGGGCGGGAGCTGGAGTGAATCCGCTACCGCGGCGAGGTGACTGGTGATCTTGGCATCGGTCAGTGTACTGGCAAACTCAGCGTCCGAACGGATCGCATCCTCGAACTGATACGCGCGGAAATACGCCTCGCCAAATCCGAACGCGAAGTATATGCCCGCGGCGAGCAGCAGCAGCAGAATCAGGCAGCCGACTGTGCTTGCGCCGCGTCGCGCTACCACTGAGACTGGGCTCCCTCAATGACATCGTTCACGATCTGTGTGATAGCACGCGCGCGGCCGGTGACCTCGCCTCGCTCCTCGTACTGGCCTTCCGCGAGCAATCCCTTTCGTTGCCAAAGCGTCTTACCAGTTACCTGATCGACCATCTCGATATCGACGACAAGCTGCAACATGCGTCGCGCCGTGGTTGTCTGCTTGTTGTTAGCGCTGTAACCAATGGGAATATCGGTTTCGTAGCGCTGGATAGTTCCTCTCACGATCGCATTCGCCTTTGCCTCGGACGCTTCGCGCAGTCCCAGCCGATCGTGGAGTCGCGCGCGCAGGGTATCCGCGAGCTCTCGCGGAAGATCCGGCGTCGTTGTCTGATTCTCGAAAGGAATGATCGCGACGGTCCGTACGTGTGAGGGTAACCCGCCCCCCGTAAAGCCGTACGGAAAGCAGGCGCTCAGCAGGATCAGGACAAGACTATAAGCTCCAGATCGACGCATCGAAAGATCCAGCCTCCTCCTCACGTAGTATCGTGAGACGCAGAGTGCGGCGCGCACCCGGCGCCTCGAATGTGAGGATCCCGTTGGCAGCACGCACGAGTCTCTCGGTGATTCTGCCGTCGGAGATATGATCGAGCTCGATGAGAGTGTCGCCGCGCAGTGTAACTCTCCATTGGAGGGGGCGCCCGATGTCGGCTCGCGTAAGTGGCCCATCTACCTTGACCACTGTATCGGCCAGCGCCGGTATTGCGAGGCGACCCAACGCAGCCCACAACAGAGGAGTGGGAGGAATGTAGCGACGCGCCAGGTCCGCGTGCGGCGTGCGTAAAGAGTCTCCGATCAGAATTGCACCGCCGGCGCCGAGGCCTCCTCCCAGAAAAAAATCCAGACGGGCGCTGTCGGGCGCCGCAGTGCGAATGGAACCGTCGCCGCGTGCCGCTATCTCTCCTTCCTGATAGTCCCACTTGAAAACGATCTGCCGATGGCCGGCCGGCATGGCGATGGTGGGGAGTGCTCGGTCCGGCGCCAAAACGCCTTTGAGCGGAGCGGCAGCAGGCGCACAGGCAGCGGCGACGAGTATGAGTGCGGAAAATCTTTTCACTGTGGATCGATTTGCGTTATACGATCGCCTTGTACGATTCGGTCGAGCACGTCGAACCCTTTGGTGACGTGCCCGAAGACTGTGTAGTGGCCATCGAGATGGGGTTGCGGCGAGTGAGTGATGAAATATTGACTCCCGCCTGTGTCGGGGCCTGAGAGCGCCATTCCGACAGCACCGCGCTCATAGCGGCGTCGATTCATCTCGTCGCGGATGGCGTAGCCTGGACCACCATTTCCATCATCGCGGGGGTCTCCGTCCTGCGCAACGAAGTTCGGAACCACTCGATGAAAGCGCGTGTTTTTGTAGTATCCCGAGCGAGCGAGAGACAAGAAATTCTGCACAGTCATCGGTGCGTCCGCGCCGTAAAGCTCGACCTGGATAGGGCCGCGCACGGTGTGAATGGTCGCGCTCAAGGGCTTACCAGCCAAGCTCGGGAGAACGACACCAGTGACAACATTTTGGTACCAAGCGGGCGGCTTTGGATTCACACTGATTTTCGCCCACGACGCCCATGCGGGAATTGTCTTGCCCGCTGCGCGCTCGAGCGGGTCCGCCGGAGGGCTGGCCCGGGAAAGCCGTTCGGTGACGGCTGGACTGAATGCTGCGCTGTCCTTTTTCCAGAGAGCCGACACGTACTGAATGGCGGCGAGGCGCGCGTCGTTCGCTGAATCGCGAGCAGCCAGTGAGTAACTGGCGAGCACAGCGTCGAGATCCGCAGGTGACGGTCGCTCAGCCAGAGCTCCAAGAATAGTCGCACGAACGTAGAAATCCGGATCGCGGAGGCCGCTGATGAGAAGCGCGTGAACGCTGTCCTCCAGGGGAACGGTAGCCACAGGCAAAAGCGCGGCGTATGCCGCTTCTCGCACGCGGGGATCGGGGTCTTTCGTGAGAGGCCAGGCACGAGAGATCGCGAAGGCGCGATCGAGACTGTCGCCTTCTGCGCTCGCAACTGCCGCGCGCAGTCGCCAATCCTTTGAGATAGCCCACGTTCTGAGTTGAGAGGGTCGCAGCCCTGCCCGGGCAGCGGAAGCTAGAAGTGATGAACGATAGGCAACCGAAGAGTCCGCCGCCCAGAGCGTTTGCAACTCCGTCGAATCACGTGAGAGCACAGACCCGAAACTTTGCGCGGCTGCGATCCTCACATTGGGATCTGCGTCATGCGTTGCGCGAACGAGCGCGCCCGCCGCGGTGTGACCGTAGGTCGCAATCGAACGAAGCGCATTAATGCGTACGTGCGGGTCCGGGTCAAACACGAGGCGAGAAAGTACTGAGAAGGCGCTCGCGCCCAGCGAGTCGCCTGCCGCCGCCTTGCTGAGGCCGCGAGCGATCTCTGCCCTGGTCAATGCAATAGCAGCCCCCGAGTTGTCGTAAGGGCCTTCGTCAGGCGAGCGGGCCAGTGTAAGTCGGGGGGCCGGATTTAGTCGACGGGATCCGTAGAGGGCAACCAGGTCCCGCACGCCCGCCGGCGCTCGCGTGCGCGCGATGGCGTAGGCTGCAGCCCACATGACACTCGCAGCCGGTGACTTCAGGTAGGGCTGTATATCCGCGATGGGGACCGGGCGCAGTTTCGCGGAGGCCAATAGCAACTGGATGGAGACATCGTCCCGGTGTGGCAACCGCAAACCTGCGGTGAGTTCGGACCGAGCTGCCTCCCCGATCTCGCCCAGAGCCCAGGCCGCTTCACGCGCAACCAAGTCGTTGCGGCGCAGTGTCATTTCGAGCGCAGAGATTCCAGCGGTGTCATGCAGGAGTCCCAACGCATATGCTGCATCAGCGGCAACGGCGGAATCGTTGTCCGTCAACAATGAGCGGAGCCGCTCCGCACCCGCGCGGCCGATGTCAGCGCCCACTTGGCCGATTGCGAGCGCAGCAGCAGCGCGCACCGGACTCCACGAACTCGCCAGCGCTCGCGCGACGAGCAGCGTGTCCAACTGCCGGGTATCGGTCATCGAAAGCAGCTGTGCGTAAAGCGCGACTTCATTGGCGCTCGGCCTGCGCGCGACCTGTGCTGCTCCATGAGCGCCGGTCACCACAAGAAGCGCGCTGGCCAGCAACTCTCTACGACGCGGCATTATCCAAAGTCTTGCGAAGATTTTCCGGCAATGTGGTCAAGCGCGAATCGCGCGTGAGAGACACCAACTTAGTCGATGCGCTGACGAACTTTTCGCCAGTTTCTGCGTTGGAGACGATGTAGTCAAAGGTAAGCGTTCGCGATCGGACTTCACTAATAGTTGTGGTTACGCGAATCAGATTGTCGTAGCGCGCTGCTGCATGAAAACGGAGGGTGGCCTCGATGACGGCCAGAGTGACATTCTGACGCTCGAGCTCGGCGTAAGGAGTTCCCAACGCGCGGATGAATTCCGTTCGACCGATCTCGCACCATATCAGGTAGTTGGAGTGATACACCACCTGCATCTGATCGGTCTCGGCGTATCGTACCCGAAACTCGACGGTGTGAGCCGTGCCGCGACCCGATTTTGTTGTCATCGTTGGAGAATCCCGAAAATGCCCGCGCATCTGCGCTTTGTAAAGGATCGCGCGGAACGCTAACTTGTGCCGTGCTCAAAGCTCCATGTTACATCGTTTCCGACACACATCTGGGAGTAGCGAGTCCAGAAGTGGAGCGTTCCTTCGTCGGTTTTTTGCACGGCCTCATTGGAGAAGCCGGTTCGCTGGTCATCAACGGTGACCTGTTCGATTTCTGGTTCGAGTGGAAGACCGTTATTCCGCGCAAAAGCTTTCGCGCACTCGCCGCGCTCGCAGAGCTGAGAGATGCGGCCGTCGACGTGCTCTGGGTGGCTGGCAACCACGATTGCTGGGGCGGCGAAGTTCTACGAGAAGATGTCGGCGTGTCATATATCGTCGGGCCGTGGGAGGGCACGATTGCCGGCTGGAAGACCCGCATCGAGCATGGCGATGGCCTGCGCGAGAAAGAGGACCGCGGATACCGAATGATTCGCCCAATCATGCGAAATCGGTTGGCAATAAAAGCGTTTCGAATGCTGCATCCCGATTGGGCGAGTAGTCTGGCGCACGGAAGCTCCAGCGCGAGCCGGAACTACCGGGCTCTCGATGAAGGTCGCGGACTCAGAACTTACGCTGCTGGCCAACTTGCGCGGTCGAAGCAGCTCGATTTGCTCGTGTACGGGCACTCACACGTTCCGGCGCTGGAAAGGGTCGATGGTGCGGGGGTTTTCGCGAACGCCGGGTCCTGGCTCGATGCGCCGACGTTTTTGAGGGTTACCGATGAGTCCGTGGAACTGCTCCAGTGGGACGGCTCATCCCAGAGTAAGTGCCTCAACTCGATCAATCGCTGATCCCAGAAAGCGCTCTCCGAGCGCAAGGAAAGTGTCAGGCGCATCCGATGCGATGAAGCGATAGCGCGCTTGATTCGGAGTTTCATTCGTCAAGGAATGCTGTCGCAGCACTTCGCCGGTCTCGCGAGCCGTTTCCTCCGCGCTGTCAATGAGCCTGACCTGGCGCCCGACGACGTTTCCTATCACCGTCTTCATCAGCGGGTAGTGCGTACATCCGAGCACCACCGTGTCGACCTGGGCAGCGACCAGCGGGGCCAGGTAATTCCGCGCAATCGCGCGGGTAGGCTCAGTATCTACCCAGCCTTCCTCGACGAGCGGAACGAACAGCGCGCACGCCTGAGCCGTGATCCTGGCGTCGGGAAGGAGTTTTCGGATTTCCTTTTCGTACGCTCGTGATTTGATTGTACCAGCAGTGCCGATGACGCCTACCTGTCGGGTTTTCGTGGCGCCAAGAACTGCTCGCGCGCCAGGCTCGATAACGCCGACTATCGGTACATCAAACTCTTCGCGAAGCGCCGGCAGTGCGTGCGCGGTCGCAGTGTTACATGCGATCACCAGTGCTTTGACACCCTGGCCGAGGAGGTAATTGGTGATTTCGCGACTGTATCGCAGGACGGTGTCCGGGCTCTTTGGCCCATAGGGAACGCGTGCCGTGTCACCAAAATAGATGATGCTTTCGTTCGGAAGTTGTCGCACCATTTCCCGTACGACCGTCAGTCCGCCCATCCCCGAATCGAAAACGCCGATTGGTGCTTCGTTGCTCATCGGAGGCGGAGTGATGCATAGACGGTGACCGAGCTTGCGCTCGAGACCGCGCCGACGTTCGCCTTGAAGTCCCACAGGTTTGCGGCGACGTATGCATCAGCGCCCGCGAACAAATGATTGAACACGATTGCGGCGATCCAGTCCTCGTAGTGTGTGCGGCGCGCCTTGATGCGATCGGGCGTGAACCGACTGGCCACCCAGGTATCCGGAATGGGAAGTCCCGTCTTGGAGTCGATCTCGGCAAGACCTGTGGTCGGGTCGATTTTGTAGGTCGATACGACGCTATCGCGAGCGAGACTCTTCGCCTCCGCGAGATCCTGTGCCGCCTTACGCGCCATTCCGAGCGAACCGATTTCAACAACAGTGAAGATCATCGCCGCCTTGTCCCGGCCAAATACATTCTGCGCGTAACCTGGCAGGAGAAGTGACGTCAAGAACGCCCGCCGCGGCGTCATCGGCGGGCGTGGGGTAGTGTCCCGCGGTGCCGGCGTGATTTGAGCGGTTTGCCTCGGCGCGATTCCAGCGCGAACCGTGTCGCGCTGCTGAGACCGCAACTCCGCTGGCATCAGGCATATCACTGTCAGCGCAAGCAGCGCGATGGCGGGAGAGTGTGGGAATCGAACCCACCCGA
>DATAHM010000106.1:0-2164 GCA_036263215.1 Gemmatimonadaceae bacterium | reverse complement strand
CTCCGAAGGTCCGGTGAATCCGCACGACATTCTCCGCATCAAGGGACCGCGCGCGGTTCAGGAGTATCTGCTCAACGAAGTGCAGGAGGTTTACCGCCTGCAGGGCGTGAAGATCAACGACAAGCACATTGGCGTGATCGTGAGACAGATGCTGCAGAAGGTGCGCGTGCTCGAGAGCGGCGACACCGAGTTCCTCGAGGGCGAGCACGTGGACAAGCAGGCTTTCAGGGAAGCGAACGACAAGGCCAAGAAGCACAAGGAAGCACCGGCGGTTTCGGAGCCGCTGCTCCTCGGGATCACCAAGGCCAGTCTCACGACGCAGTCGTTCATCTCTGCGGCAAGCTTCC
Organism: Gemmatimonadaceae bacterium; assembly: GCA_036263215.1. Lineage (GTDB taxonomy): Bacteria > Gemmatimonadota > Gemmatimonadetes > Gemmatimonadales > Gemmatimonadaceae > UBA4720. The sequence continues at coordinate 1,817 of DATAHM010000106.1, read as the reverse complement.
AGGAGACGACGCGAGTTCTCACCGATGCCGCAATTCGTGGCGCGAGGGACGAGCTGCTCGGACTCAAGGAGAACATCATCATTGGCCACCTCATCCCGGCCGGTACAGGTATGTACCGGTACCAGGAAGTGGACATCGAAGGAGCCCCGGTGCCACCAGCGCCGGAGCTTCCGCCCGAGCCAACGATCGCCGAGATCCTGGCGAGCGACTCGGATACGGACTTCGCGCTGCCGGAAACGGTGGCGGTTCCTGAGGAGATTTAGCGAAATCGTGCCACGCTTTTGCGGCGAGTTGAAGCCAATTCTATCGGCACAACTCGCCGCCTGATTGCGAAGAAGTGGTAACTCCTGCAACATCCCCGTGACGATTCGTCCGGGGATGTTTTGCATCAGAGTCTCGGACCGTCGCGGCTTCACAACTATCCAATAGATGGACCTATACATTTTCTGTGTTGTTCTGGGCGCGGCCGGAATGGCGGCGATGGCGTTTTTAGGTTTCACCAGCAGTCATAGCACGGCACATCATGGGCACGACACCGCCGGCCACGAGTCCCATGGCCTGGCAGGTGCCCCACACAGCCACGCGATCTCACACCACCTGCATGCGCACGCATCGCATTCGGGCTGGAAATCTCACGTCTGGTCGTGGCTCTCGCCGCGCGTCATGTTCAACTTTCTCGTCGGCTTCGGCGCAACCGGTCTGCTCGTCGAAAGATTGCTCGGGCCGGTGTTGGCGCTGCCGATCGCGATAGTGGGCGGCGTGGCATTCGAGTCATTCATAGTTCGTCCGATCTTCAATTCTCTTTTTCGATTCGAGTCCCAGCCGGCGCAGACTCTGGAATCCGCGCTCATGTCGGAGGCGCGTGCCGTCACGGGTTTCGATGCGAATGGAAATGGATTGGTATCGCTCGAGCTCGGCGGCGAAATCGTGCAGATACTGGGCACGCAGGTCCGTGACGAGCGCGCATCGGGCGTCCGCATCAGAGCGGGCGACGCCCTGCGCGTGGAAGAAATCGATAGCACCCGCAACCGCTGCAGCGTCTCCAGAATCGGGTTGGGCGATGCGCAGTAATAGCTCCGAACGCGTAGTCAATCAGGCACCGGACCGATCCAGTGCTCACCAAAGGATGAACCAATGACCCAAATGCTGATAATCGTTGCCGCCATTTTAATCGGCGTGCTCGGTGTGATTCCGTTGATCGTCTCTTCGTTTCTGCGGAACGTCGAAGCGGGAACCATTCGAATGGTGAGCTGGCTGCAGGGCAGCACCATTATCTACCGCGGTCCTGGAAAATCGAAGGAGGTACCTCTCCTCACGACCGGTACCACCCTCTCGAGCAAAGCAATCAACGTCGATCTCGACATCACCGACCAGACCGCGGATCTCGATCGCAACGGCACTCCACAGCCAATCAAGGTGCGGATCCTCGCGAGCGCGATCGTTTCCGTTGGCGATACGGACACGATGATCAAGACCGCTGCGAATCGCTTTTTCTCGAAGGACGCGGCGGATCAGGAGAACATTCTGATCGATCTTCTGAGCAGCTCGGCGCGCCGTGCCATCAATCTGCTGACGCACGATCAGCTGTTCTCGGCGAAATCCGCTCCTCCGCTTTACGCTGGGTCGGGCCAGGCACCACAGCTCAGCGCCGGGGCGAGCCAGAATACTGCGGTCGCTGCCATACCGAACCAGTCGATGGCGATGACCCACCCGAGCGAGGTCGGGCTCGGAATGGAGGACGATGACGATCCGCTCGCCGTCATCATCAGAAAGGCGTGTTCGCGAGAGCTCACGGATCTCGGACTCACCTTCAACTC
>DATAHM010000105.1:0-10322 GCA_036263215.1 Gemmatimonadaceae bacterium | reverse complement strand
TTGCTGGCCGAGGCGAACGTTCCGTACGATCAGCTGCTGGAGATGGACCAGGTAAACGGTGAATTTCCGCAGACCGATGTCGTGCTGGTAGTTGGCGCGAACGATGTCGTGAATCCAGCGGCGCGGGATGATCCGTCGAGCCCCATTTACGGAATGCCCATCCTCGACGTCGATCGCGCGCGGAATATCATCGTGTTGAAGCGCAGCATGGGACATGGCTTTGCTGGAATCGACAACGCGCTCTTCTACCACGATAAGACACGAATGCTATTTGGCGACGCGCGTCAGTCGCTGACGCAGGTAGGCCAGGCTCTCAAGACCGCCTAGCGCTAATTGGAGCCACTGGAAGTCGAGGTATGCCAGTGTGGCGCGGTCGTCCATTTCAGTGGGTCGAAGAGATCCGGCGATAGCGGGGTATCCGCTCGGACATCGGTGTAGTCTTCCGCCTGCACCTCTTTCCCATTCTGCGACATGGAGATGTGGGTCGCGACCCAGCTGTCGCCTGCCTTTTGATAGTTGAGCAATCGAATGTCGTACGGCGATGCGGGCCCGAGGGGAACGATCATTCTCACGAGGATCAAACGATCGGCGTCCACCCAGAACTGCGGCGTCGCATCGCTGCCCGAATCCGCGCCAACTACGTAAACGGGACGCCCCTCAAAGGTCGCCTGCGATACTTTCGACAAATCGAACTTCCACGGCGCGAGCTGCGCGATCGTCGTATCGAGCGGTTGGGTGTACACGCCCACAACGAATGGAAGAAATGGGTTTCCCTCAGCCCGCGCGCGCACGACTTTGCCGCCGCGCAACGCGATGACTGAATCCGGAGTATAGAGAACACCGTTGCCCGCTGGGGGTTCGCCGATATCGATGCGGAGCAACCGCGGGCTGCGCACGGCTTCATACCAGGTAGTGACAGACTTCGTCCCGTCTGGTTTGGTGAGAGTAGTAGCCTGCTGAAACGTGAGCGTCCTGAACCATTTGCCGGCGTACCGGTCATGCATGGCCCGCAGTACATCGATTCCTGTTTTCGGGGTGACAATCTGGGATTGCCTCGATGGGATGCTGGGTGCGCAGGCGTTGACGGTGAGACAAAGTAGAAGGCCAGCCGCGAGTAGTGTGGGTCTCGTCATTGGATTATCCGGTCGCATGGGTTGTCGGCGCACAAAATGTACGTCACCGTGCTATTTAGGACTCGTAAGTTGCTGCGATATAATGAGTTGCGCATTTTCAAAAAAAAACAATATTCTGCGGAGCGACGAGCACTCGGCGACGTAGAGACACTGAGGTTGATGGGAGCGAAGAGTGAAGCAGAAATCTGTCCGCGCTGCGGATGGCAAGCTGGCGCTGTTGAAGGAAGCACTAATCGGCGAACGATCTACGGACAGGAATAGACAACGACAGCGTGAGCTGATGCAACGGGTGTGTCTACTACCCGAACACGACGGTCTCGCGCCTGAACAATTTGTCCTCTCGGTCAAGCATGGTCTAAATGCTGCCGCCAGCGATCTTGGGATCGATCTCGGTCCAGAGCGACAGCGCTTGATCTCAAGGCTTGTCAGCATTTCGATCGAGGAGTTTTTCGCAGTGACGGACGGCAACGGAACAACTCCGTCGAGAAGCGGTCGCGGCGTTTCACACTTCAAGCCTCTGCGCGGGAACCCGCCTGGTCAGGGCGATGTCGACTGCCGCGGAATATGATCAGAGCCATCGCGTCGCAGTCGCCGTAGATCTCGCCATCGTACTAAACAATCAGTCTTCACTTCCAGATCGCTTCGGACTGCCTGGTCTGCGACTCTCTGGGACTTGACCCGGAATCGCTATGGCTTCGCGCAGTGCTCCGCACCCCGAACGGGCGCAATTACCGTCCGCGACCCCAGAGTCTGTTCAGAATCAAATTCTCGCGAGGATTCCGGCTGCCGAGTTAGCGCAGGTTTTGTCGCAGGCAGAGGAAAGGTGGTGCGCGCTGAGAGAGGAATTATTTGAACAGAATACGGAGGTTGACGTCGTCTACTTTCCATCGACGACGATGGTGTCACTGATCGTCGTTCTGTCGGACGGTACTCCCATCGAAGCGATGACTGTCGGCCGGGAAGGATTCGTTGGATCGCAGCTTCTCAACGGCGTGACAACTGCGAGATATAAGGGAGTTTGTCAGATCGAGGGAACGGCGGTGGTGCTCAAGTCAAAGGCATTTCTTTCCATCATGACGGCCTTCCCGCTCTAAAACGCAGGCTACTTCGATACTCCCAGTACGCCAGCGAAGTCGTGGCACAATCGGCCGCCTGCAATTCCGTGCACACGCTCAGAGAGCGCTGCGCGAAGTGGCTGCTACTTACCGCCGATGCCGCCGGCAGCAATGAATTTCGTTTGACGCAGGAGTTCCTGTCGCAGATGCTTGCCGTTCGTCGAGCTGGAGTGACCGAAGCGCTCAACGGCCTCGTAAAAAAGGGGCTTGTATCGAAGAGTTATGGGCGGATCACGCTGGTGGACGTCGAAGGACTAAAGAGCGTTGCGTGCGAGTGCTACGCAACCATTAGCTCCAAAGCTAAAGAGCTGCTGGCATAGTCACGTCTCGCCGCCGACCCTCAACAGACGATCGGCGCGTCCACATCTTCTGACTGAATGCGCGCGGCGGGACTCGAACCCACGACCTTCGGCTCCGGAGGCCGACGCTCTATCCAACTGAGCTACGCGCGCGGTAGAAACGCATTTGCGGAGAGACTAAGTTCCTCTGATGACACCCGCAAAGCGAAAGATAACCATACTTCCTGGTGATGGGATTGGACCAGAGGTGGTCGACGCCGCACTGGCGATCATTGAAGCGACGAGAGTCTCAGTGGAATTCGAGAAATGCGAGGCTGGAGCCCGCGCATTTCAGAAAGGAATAAAGACTGGAATCCCCGCCGAAACCGTTAGCTCCATCGAACGCACGCGCGTCGTGCTCAAAGGCCCCCTCGAGACGCCGATCGGGTACGGCAACCGCAGCGCCAACGTAACGCTGCGGACTTTGTTCGAGACTTACGGAAATATCCGTCCCGTGCGCGAGCTGCCGGGAGTGCAAACGGCGTTCACCGGCCGGAAGCTCGACATCGTCATCGTGCGTGAGAACATCGAGGACCTCTACGCCGGCATCGAGTACATGCAGACGCCAGGTGTGGCAGAGGGTCTCAAGATAATCTCGCGCGAGGGCTGCGAAAAAATCGTGAAGCTCGCGTTTGCCTTCGCGATTGCCGAGGGACGCAAAAGCGTCCACTGCGCGACCAAGTCGAACATCATGAAGCTCACCGAAGGCCTGCTTCAGCATACCTTCGAGGATTTCGCCCCAGAGTTTCCGTCTATCGAGGCGAAGCACATTCTCATCGACAACTGCGCCCACCAGCTCGCGATGCGGCCCGAGCAGTTCGACGTCATCGTCACCACCAATATGAATGGCGACATCCTCAGCGACCTCACCTCCGGGCTCACCGGCGGGCTTGGGTTTGCGCCGTCCGCAAATATTGGGAACGACGTTGCGATCTTTGAAGCCGTGCATGGATCCGCCCCCGACATTGCGGGGAAAAACAAGGCGAACCCAACGGCTCTCGTTCTCAGTGCCGCGATGATGCTCCGGCATATCGGCGAAGGACAAGCAGCGAACGATGTCGAACAGGCAGTGCTGGTGACCCTGGAGAGTGGCATCAGAACGAGCGACATGATGGGTGCGCAGAATGCGGCTTCTACAACAGCGTTCACCGACGCTGTGATATCCAATGTCGGAAAGCGTTCCCAAGTGAGTCCACCGAAGCAGTACAGAGAGGTCGATCTTCCGGCTCGTCAGCTCGGTGTGAACGTCGTCCGGGTGAACACGCGTCGTGTCACCGGCGTCGATATCTACATCGAATCCGACCTCGAGCCGCGAACCCTCGCTGGAAGTCTCGAGCGGATCTCGAAGCCGTCGGCCTTGCGTCTCGAGATGATCAGCAATCGCGGCGCGATGGTTTTCCCCGGCGCTGACAGACGCGTTTCCCTTGTCGATCACTTTCGCTGCCGCTTCGTCTCCAGGGATCCGAGCACAGAACTCGGCGACGCCGCCGTTATTGCTTTGCTCGAGATGGTGGGCGCAGAGCATCGCTGGATGCACATCGAAAAGCTGCAGGAGTTCGACGGTGCTGCAGCCTTCAGCAAGTCACCGATCTAGCGGCACCCACTCCGCGTTGCACATTAGCTGCAGACAACGTTTGGAGAAATGGAGATGAGTGCGCGCGTCGATCGCAGGTCTTTCATGGGTTATTTCGCTGGCGTTGGTTTCACATCCACACTCTTCCCGGGAGTGCTCTGGGCCAAACTGGCGGCCGGCGCCGAGATAACCGTCGAAACGATTGCGACGGCCGAGGAGATCGCGGGCGTCCACTTCGACGCGACCGAGCGTGAGCTGATGCTGGAAGGCCTGAAGCAGCAGGAGCAGAGAATAGAGGCGCTACACAAGATTCCATTGCCGAATTCGATCAGCCCCGCGATCGTCTTCGATCCATTGCCGGCCGGGAAGACTATCGTCGCACAAAAAGCGAAGCCGGCGGTGCGCGCACCGGTCAAGGTGCGCGCAGTAGCATCGAACGTCGAGGAGCTGGCTTTCCTTCCGGTGACCGAGCTCTCAGAGCTGTTGCGCCGCCAGCGCATAACCTCGCTTGGTCTGACGCAGATGTACCTCGAACGACTCAAGCGATACGATCCCGTGCTCCACTGCGTTATCTCGCTGACCGAAGAGCGGGCACTCGCCCAGGCGCGTGCCGCGGACGCGGAGATTCAGCGTGGGAAGTATCGCGGTCCGCTGCATGGTATTCCGTGGGGCGCAAAGGACCTCCTCGCTGTTCGTGGGTACAGAACGACCTGGGGTGCGGGGCCGTATCAGGGTCAGGTTATCGACGCCGACGCGACAGTCGTACAACGCCTGGATGCGGCGGGCGCGGTGCTCGTCGCCAAGCTCACCCTGGGAGAGCTCGCGCAGGGGGATATCTGGTACGGAGCTACCACCAGAAATCCATGGAAGGTCGATCAGGGCTCGAGTGGATCGTCAGCCGGGCCCGCGTCAGCGACGGCGGCTGGGCTCGTCGGGTTCGCAATCGGCAGCGAGACCCTCGGCTCCATTTCATCGCCCTCGACCCGCTGCGGCACCACGGGATTGCGTCCGACGTTTGGAAGAGTTCCCCGCACTGGCGCGATGGCACTCTCCTGGACCATGGACAAGCTCGGGCCGATTTGCCGGAGCGTCGAGGATTGCGCGCTCGTACTCGACGCCGTCTACGGCCCTGACGGGCAGGACAACAGCGTCATCGCTGCGCCGTTTCATTGGGATGCCTCGGTCTCGCCGCGCTCGCTTCGCATTGGCTACGTCAAGTCTGCCTTCGACCTGCCAGCCACGGATCCGAACGATCCGAAGCGCATCCTCCACGGCACCAAGAAGTTTGATGATGCCGCGCTCGAAGTGTTCAAACGCCTTGGAATCAATCTTATTCCAGTGACGTTGCCCGATGTGCAGTACGATGCGATGCGCATTATCCTCACGGCGGAGGCTGCCGCCGCGTTCGACGAGCTCACGCGATCGGATCGTGACAAGCTTCTCGTCCAGCAGGGCAAATTCGACTGGCCCAACACCTTCAGAACCGCGCGCTTTATCCCGGCAGTCGATTACGTGAACGCTAATCGGCTACGCTCGATCGCAATTCAGAAGTGGGACGAGTTGATGAGCACCGTCGATGTGATCGTCACGCCAACCGGCGCTGCGAACCTCTCGCAACTCGTTGCAACGAACCTCACCGGACACCCGGCGGTCATCCTGCCGAATGGATTCCGCGAGGATGGGACGCCGGTTTCGCTTACTTTTCTCGGCGGCCTCTTCGAGGAAGGAAAGCTCTTAGCGGTGGCGCGTGCGTATCAGGAAGCAACACCGTTTCATCTGAAGCATCCGCAGATTCCGCAGACACCGACGACGCCCAACCTGACTTGAGCGCAGTTGGCTCAGGGCGACAGCGAGAATTCGAGCTTGAAGTAGGCGGCGGACTCCCGGTTCGAGAGGAAGCTGGCGCCCACGTTCTTGTAACCGACGGCGGCCGTCGTTCTCAGGTTCGGCGTCCACGCGTACTCATACGTCGGTCCGACCTCGAAGGTGCTGCTCGTGCTTCCGTCCTTTCCTCCACCCTGTCCCACTACTTCGAGGCCAACCCGCGCCGGGTGCTTCGTCGAAGTACCAAAGGGCACCGATCCGCGCCCTCGCGCCCATACGTACTGACTTCCGAAGTTGTAATTCGAGAGTAGCTGAGTGTCGAGCGGCCGCCGTCCTCGGCCTCGGCGGTATGCTCCGAAGCTCGCCGTGACACCGTTGGCTCCGCCGCCTTCCGCCCCGGGCGCACCAGGATTCGGGTCACGAACCCACGCATATCCAACTCCGAACGACACGCCGCGATTGCGCGCCGCGTACGCGAGCCCGACGGTTGGAGACACCGCGCTCAACGTCTGCTTCGTGTCGAGGACGGAGTAATCCAGCAGATATGCGTTGGCATTCAAGTACGGCGACCAGCCAAACCCGCCCACACCAACGTACGTTCCGAGTAGATAAAACTGTGAGTCACGGGTGTCAGCTTCTGCTGACCCGTAAAACGAGGGATGGAATTGCGCTTCGGCCGGTAGTGCGAATGAGGCGACGCCGACGGCTGTGACTATCGCGAAGAGGCCCTTCCGATATGTTTTTGATTTCATGATCTGACTGGTTCTGGTTCGTACAGCGACGTGATGGGCTTGTTTGGTTTGACGACTAGTAGACTGGCCAGACACCTCGACCGTAAAACCTGGCGCGTGCGAGCTCTTCGGACCCGAGGACAACGCGCGCGTTGGCGAGATCTCTGAACCCGAATGCTCGAGGAGTGGCACGGATGGCATCAAACGCTGAATGCACGCTGTACCGCTGGGAGTCGATGCGAAAGGAAAGAGTGTCGGATATGCTCGAGCGGCGGCTGATTACCGGCGAGCGCATGATGCTCGCGCACGTCTACCTGAAAAAAGGATGCATCGTCCCAAAACATTCCCATGACAACGAGCAGATTACCTACATCCTCGAGGGCGCCCTCAAATTCTGGATCGGGGAAGAAGGTGCTCAAGAGATAACGGTGAGCGCGGGCGAGGTGCTCCACATTCCGCCGAACGTGCCGCACAAAGCCGAGGCGCTGGAAGAGACCCTCGACGTCGACATTTTCAGCCCGCCGCGGCAAGACTGGCTCGACAAGAAAGACGATTACCTGAGACGATAAAATGGACTTGGGTATTCACGGCAAGGTTGCGCTTGTCGCGGCTAGCAGCAAGGGACTCGGGCGCGCGGTCGCCGAGGAGCTGGCGGCGGAAGGAGTAAATCTCGTGCTGTGCGCGCGGGGAGAGGACACTTTGCGCAGCACCGCGGAGGCTATCCGTCAACACACCACTGTCAAAGTGATCGACGTTGCGGCGGATATCTCGAAGCCTGCAGATGCAGAGCGCGTGGTAAAAGCCGCGTTTGACGAATTTGGTCGGGTGGACATCCTCGTCAACAATTCGGGGGGCCCGCCCAGCGCACCGTTCGAGAGTATTACCGCCGAAATGTGGCAGTCGGCGACTCAGCTCCTGCTGAACAGCGTCGTTGACCTCACGCGCGCGGTGCTTCCAGGAATGAAGGAGCGGCGCTGGGGTCGAATCCTCAACGTCACATCGATCGCGGCAAAACAGCCTATCGAAGGGCTGATGCTTTCGAATAGTCTCCGCGCCGCGGTGATCGGATTTGCCCGCACCCTCGCAAATGAAGTCGCGCCATTCGGGATCACGGTCAACAACCTGCTGCCAGGCTATACGAAGACAGATCGCGTGCGGCAGCTCGCAGCCGGCGCCGGAAAAAACCCCAAAGGATCAGGCGGCGATGTGTACGCGAAGTGGGAGCGCGAGATACCGATGGGCCGTCTGGCCGAGCCACGGGAGTTCGCGGCGCTCGCTGCTTTCCTTGCCTCTGAGCGGGCGAGCTACATCACCGGCAGCTCGATTGCTGCCGATGGCGGGTGGATTCGTTCGCTCCTTTGACTATCGCGAGCCGGTCCGAGCGGTAAACGCAGACTCTACTCGTGGCATCCTCTTACGTAACTGGATGGAGCCTTCGAGTGAACGCAGCCGGAAATGCGATGCGGCGCAGATCATATATTAGCCCGACCATGAGACTTTTTCGGCGCCGCAAGCGGCCGGCGAAACTCGAGATCGCCGTTGAACGACCCGTGAGCCTGGTCGATCGCTCGACGCATGCGCTCGATGTGCAGCTCGTATCACTCGCATCCGCGGGAGACGACTCTGCGTTCACAACTCTCGTCACCCGTTATCAGCCTGCCGTTTTTCGCTGGGCGCTCGTTTTCGCTCAGGACCCAGATGAAGCGGAGGATATCGTTCAAGAGGTGTTTGTCCGAGCCCATCGCAACTTCTCTCAGTATAGGTCGGACGCTCCTCTCGGCGCCTGGCTATACGCGATCACGCGACGGGCTGCGAATCAATTCCGGCGCACCCGCAAGCGCAGAAAGCGACTCTCGCTGTCTCCTTCAGCACTCCCGTATCGGGATGTGTACACAACCGATCCCGGCGGACGAGTGGATCGCGAGCGCGCAGCGGCGCTGATTCGAGATTTGTTCTCTGAGCTGCCGACGCGACAACGCGAGATTTTTGATCTCGTGGACTTGCAGGGCCTGTCCCCAGCGGAGGCCGCCGAACGCACCGGTATGAAGTCGGTAACGGTGAGGGCAAACCTGTTCAAAGCCCGCGCGACGATACGAGCCAAATTTCTTGCTACTCACCCCAGTTACGGGGAGATCGACAAATGACGTGTGCAGAAGCTCTCGCTGCGATTTCGACCGCGTCACTGAGGGACATCCCAGCGGACTCACCCGTTATGCAGCACTGCGCGGACTGTCCGGACTGCTCGCGGATCACGACGATGGTCCGTTCGCAGGAGTATGATGCGGCGAACGTCCTAAATAATCTTCCGCCGATGAGCGACCCCATCGCGCTCGCCGAGCAGTCCGTCGTCAGCTCCCGACGGCGGAAAGCCGGCAAGATCGCGGTGATGCTCACCGGCGCTGCGCTGGTTGCAACGACGTGGATCGCTGCCTGGATGACAATCATCCCCGCCCTCAACAACGCGGATTCACGGCACGCATCGTCACTTCATACGGAGACCATCCAGTTGTCATGCTTGTCGCCGCAGCAGGCCGGAGACATCATCAACCCATACGTCCGCTCGCACGGTAGCACCTTCTACGTGCCGAGCACGGGCATCCGCGCGATTACAGTGCGGGGAAGCGCGACGGAGATCAGCAACGCCCGTGAGATCATCGGTCAGTTCGAGAGCGATCCGTCGGCTGCGTGCCGCGTGGACGGGAAAGGGCATGCCGGGGGTCCGATAAGCGACGGGGTCGAGGGCGGAGTCGCAGACGCGCCAAAAATTCCGCGCTGAGCTGTCCCAACCCTCCAAGGCAAACGGCTGTCTAAGTTCGGTAATGGCGATCAGTCGCCCACCCAATTCCTACAATCATCTTGATGGTCATGACTACGCGTCGCTTTCTTCGATTCGTGCCGGCACTCGTTATCGTGGGGCCGGCGATGTCCGCACTGGCGCAGACACCGCAGTATCCTGGTCAGCCGCCTGGCGGCACTCCCGCGGCACCGCCTGCCACCAATGCTGCCTCCGCAACCAAAGTCATGCGCGCGAGCCGGCTGTCGGGATCGATCAGCATCGATGGCAAACTGAATGAGGCTGCATGGGCGGCTGCGAAGCCGGCTACCGATTTCACTCAGAGCTATCCGAACATTGGCGCCAAGCCCACCGACCCGACGGAAGTCAGGGTACTCTACGACGACGATGCGCTCTACGTCGGCGTCCGAATGTTCGATTCCGAGCCGAAGCAGATCGCGGCGCAGCTGGCGCGACGCGACGCTACGGGAATCTATTCCGACTGGCTGCACGTCATGATCGACTCCTACCACGATCGCCGAACTGCCTTTCGGTTCTCGGTAAATCCGCGAGGCGTACAGAAGGACGTTCTCGAGTTCGACGACAGAGGGGGCGAAGATCTCAACTGGGATGCGGTGTGGGAAGTCGCCACATCCGTCGACTCTGCGGGTTGGACCGCCGAATATCGGATTCCTTTTTCCCAACTCCGTTTTGGCCGCGCGCCGTCGGGTGTGGAGCGCGTGTGGGGCATCCAGATCATGCGCGATGTCGCCCGCCGAAACGAGCGTGACAGCTGGTCTCCGTGGAAGACGTCGGATGCGGGCTTCGTCTCGCT
>DATAHM010000104.1:0-6433 GCA_036263215.1 Gemmatimonadaceae bacterium | reverse complement strand
TTGCGGATTGCGGACTTAGGTCGCTGCTTTACCCGTAACTGGCGGGCTCGAAACTGCTGCGGAGTGCGGACAACTGCATCGCGGACGATTTGACCAACGGCACTGCGGATCGCGGACTAAGTCCGGATTGCGGACTAAACTGCGGACTTGAGGACAAAAGCCGAGCTGTGGGGCGGGCACGCAGTTGCTGGTGGTCTCCGCTGCTTCGCTCTGAGCTGATAGCGATGAGGTACCAGCAGAATGCCCACCGTTAGCAGCCCGCTCTACGCAGTGCCCCTGATCAACACGTCCGCCATGCAGTTGTCCGCAATCCGCAATTAGTCCGCGATCCGCGATGCCGTTAGTCAATACGTCCGCGATGCAGTAGCTATAACCTCAGGGCAGCGCTCACTGGAATTGCGGACAATTGCGGACTACTGCGGACAATTGCGGACTCCTCGCCGGCACGCGCTATCGGCATTCGTAGTTGCGAGTCAGGCACGAATCGCCAGGTCGCAATAAGTCCGCAGTCCGCAGTTTAGTCCTGGTTGGAGGTAGTCATGAAGCCTTTACATGGCTCCCGCTGTAGCCTAAGTTTCAAGGCTACAGCGATTTAAGAACCAGTGTCGGGCGCCGGCAAAAGGCCTGCGCGAGAGCAAATCCAAATGGCATTCGAGAAAACACCTACCCTAGAGAAGTACCGCACGCACAAGGACGATAGCGGGTCGACCGAAGTTCAGGTCGCGCTTCTCACCGAGCGTATCAACTACCTCACCGCCCACTTCCGCACCCACGCGAAGGATCACCACAGCCGTCGCGGGCTGCTCAAGATGGTCGGTCGTCGTCGGCGTCTTCTCGACTACCTCAGGCGTACGGATCTGGAGGGCTACCGAAAGATCATCGCCGACCTTGGACTCCGGTACTAAGCTGGCTCTTTGATCTGACCGCGCGGCGCACAATGGCGTTCGCGCGGTTTGTGCTACTCAAAGAAAACCAAACAACATATGCAACGCATCGAAAGAACGTTCGCCGGTAGACGCCTCGTCATCGAGACAGGCCGCATGGCGAAGCAGGCCGCAGGATCCGCGCTGGTCCAGTTCGGCGAGACGATGGTTCTCGCGGCAGTAACTGTCAGCGACAACGAAAGCCCCCTCCCGTTTTTCCCTCTCCTCGTCGAGTACAAGGACAAAGCCTACGCCGCCGGCAAAATCCCCGGTGGCTTCATCAAGCGAGAAGGCCGTCCCTCCGACCCGGAAATCCTCAAGGCGCGCATCATCGACAGATCGATCCGCCCGCTTTTCCCCGAAGGATTCAAGAACGAAGTCCAGGTCTTCATCTATGTAATCTCGGCCGACCAGGAGAACGACGCAGACGTCATGGCGCTCGTGGCCGCCTCCTTTGCGCTCAACGCTTCGAAGATCCCGTTCATGGGACCAATCGCCGCGGTTCGCGTCGGACGAGTACAGGATAACTGGATTCTGAATCCGACCTTTCAGCAGCTTCCGTACAGCGACATGGACATCGTGGTCGCTGCATCCAAAGACTCCATCATGATGGTCGAAGGCGGCGCTCTCGAAGTCACCGAAGCCGACGCGCTCGAAGCACTGACCGTTGCGCATCGCGGAGCCCAGGAGCTGATCTCGATTCAGGAAGAGCTGCTCAATCAGACCCGCGCCGAGAAGATGCAGTGGAAGAAGGCCGAGATTCCTTCGCCGCTAAAGGCTCGCGTCGATGAGCTGGCGAAAGGCCGCATCGCTGAAGCGATCAATCAGGCCGACAAGCACAAGCGAATCGAGGCCGTCGAGTTGGTAAAGAAAGAAGCGGTGACGCAGCTTCTCACCGAGTTTCCGGACAACTCGAAGGATCTTTCGAACCTGGTGGGAGACGTCGAGTACAACGCACTTCGCTCGCAGGTTCTCGATACGGGTAAACGGGTCGACGGACGCAGCACCAAGGAAGTTCGACCGATCACGATCGACACCCAGGTTTTGCCACGCGCTCACGGCTCCGCGCTCTTCACCCGCGGACAGACTCAGGCTCTCGTTGCGCTGACCCTCGGCACCGCGAACGATGTACAGCGCCTCGACAGCATCGACGAAGCTGGCGAGACCACGAAGTCGTTCATGCTGCACTACAACTTCCCGCCATTCTCGACCGGCGAGGTTCGCCCGATGCGCGGCACCAGCCGCCGCGAGATCGGCCACGGAAATCTCGCAGAGCGGGCGCTGCAAGGCGTACTACCCGCGTTTGAGGATTTTCCGTACACGATTCGCATTGTCTCCGACGTGCTCGAATCGAACGGGTCGTCATCGATGGCATCCGTATGCGGGGGCTCGCTCGCGCTCTTTGATGCGGGTGTTCCGCTCCGCGCTGCCGTTGCTGGCGTTGCGATGGGCCTGATCAAGGAGGGCGAGAAGTACGCGATTCTCACCGATATCCTTGGCACCGAGGATCACCTCGGCGACATGGACTTCAAGGTGGCGGGAACCGAGACCGGAATTACGTCCATTCAGATGGACATCAAGATCCAGGGACTCGATCTCAAGATCGTGAAAGAAGCCCTCGCGCAGGCGCGCGAAGGCCGACTCCACATTCTCGGTGAGATGAGCAAGGCGCTCGCAGAGCCGCGTGCGGATCTCTCGCCTTACGCCCCGCGCATCGTCACGATGAACATTAATCCCGAAAAGATCGGCGATCTAATCGGCCCGAAGGGCAAGACGATTCGTGGCATTCAGGACGAGACTGGAGCAGAAGTCACCGTCGACGACAGCGGACTGGTTACGATCGCCGCGGTTGGTGGCGAAGCGATGGAGAGAGCGCGTCAGATGATCCAGGCGCTCACCGCGGAACCGGTCATCGGCGAGACCTACGAAGGCACCGTCAAGAGCACTACCGCTTTCGGAGCGTTCGTCGAGATCATGCCAGGGACCGAAGGCCTCGTCCATATCTCGGAGTTGAAGCACGGTCGCACCGAGAAGACCGAAGACGTCGTCAAGAAGGGCGATCGCGTCAAGGTCAAGCTCCTCGAGCGCGACGAGCGCGGGCGTTTGCGGCTCTCGATGAAGGCGCTTGTGCCGAAGCCCGAAGGAGAATCACAGGGTAGCAGCGAAGGCAATGGTCGTGAAGGACAGGCCCTTGCCGCGGTCGGCGCCGAGGGCGAACAAGGCGAAGGTGCCGACGGCGCGAGAAGTGAGCGCTCGTCAGAGCGTGGCGACAGGCCGCGTCGCCCACGGAGTGGCTCGCGTGGTGGAGGGCGCTCGCGCGAGTGAGCGTCGTAACGCCGTGCGCGGAATCTGATCTGCGCCGCACCGTTTTACCGAACGGACTGACCGTACTCTCGGAGCTCATGCCGGGAGTACGGTCGGTCGCTTTGGGGGCGTGGGTTCGCGCTGCATCGCTCCACGAGAGTGCCGACAAGATGGGCGTCTCGCACATGCTCGAGCACATGGTGTTCAAGGGCACCCCGACGAGAAGTGCAAAGGATCTCGCGCTCGCTCTGGAGACTCTCGGAGGCTCGCTGGACGCCTACACTGCACGGGAGCACACAGCCTATCAGGCAAAAGTGCTGGACGAGCATCTGCCCCAGGCGGCAGATGTACTCGCCGATCTCATCTTCAGGCCAACCTTGCGCGCATCGGACCTGGCGCTCGAGAAAAAAGTTGTACTCGAAGAGATCAACACCGTAGACGACACTCCCGACGATCTCGTCTTTGAGCTCCACAACGCCGAGCTGTGGGGCAATCATCCGTACGGTTTTCAGATCCTCGGCACTCGTGAAACTGTTGGCGCGCTGCGCGCGGAAGATCTTCGCGCCCTCCATTCACGCGCCTACCATCCGGAGCAAATCGTCGTAGCAGCCGCTGGTAACGTGGAGCACGACGCACTGATCGAGACCCTGGAATCATCTGGGTGGGCCGATATCCCGCCAGGGGAGCTTCCACTGCTGCAATCTCCGGCTCCAATCGTGCAAGCTCCGCGGGCTATGCATTTCGAGCGGGACACCGCGCAGACCCACATCGTGATTGGCAGCGACGCCTTTCCGCACTGCGATTCGCGCCGCTATGCGATGACCCTCATTGGCACCCTGCTCGGCGGCGGAATGAGCTCGCGGTTGTTTCAGCGCATTCGTGAAGAGCTGGGTCTCGCCTATTCTGTCTATTCGTTCCAGTCCTTTCATCTGGACGCCGGCATGCATGGTGTGTACGTCGGCACTACTCCCGAAAGCGCGCGGGCCGCAGTCGACGCGATCAACGGCGAGCTCGAAAATCTGGCGAGCACGGGACTGAGCGAAGAGGATGTCGCGGCTGGAAAAAGCCAGCTGAAGGGACAGATTACACTCTCGCTGGAAAGCCCGACCTCAAGAATGTATCGGGCCGCGGGAACCGAGCTTTACGGGGAGCCATATCGAACCCTGGACGACCTGCTCGCGCTAATCGACGCAATCGACGTCCAAACGGTGGGCGAACTCTGCAGGGAATATTACTCGCCGGCGCGCCAGACCCTCGTCAGTCTGGGACCAACTGAAGTAAACTGACAGCAGACAAATCAACTTCCAATACGATCGCGAGATGAAGATAGGAGTTCCGAAGGAGATCAAGACAAACGAAAATCGCGTTGCCCTGGTGCCTGCCGGTGCGGAAGCGCTTGTAGCGAAAGGTCACAGTGTGATGATCGAGAAAGGCGCTGGGGAAGGGAGCGGTTTTCCCGACGCGCTTTATACCGCGGTGGGAGCGACCATTGGACCGAACGCCGACACTGTCTGGCGCGAAGCGGAAATGATCATGAAGGTCAAGGAGCCCATCGCGGTCGAATGGCCGCGCATGAAGAACGGCCAGCTCATTTTTACGTACTTTCACTTCGCCGCGGACAAAGAGCTGACCCTCGCGCACATCAAGAGCGGCGCAACCTGCGTCGCCTATGAGACGGTGGAGCTCCCGAGTCGCGAGCTCCCTCTCCTTACACCGATGTCTGAAGTCGCGGGACGCATGGCCGTTCAGGAAGGCGCGAAATATCTCGAGAAGCTGCATGGTGGTCGCGGCGTCCTCCTGGGAGGAGTGCCCGGCGTTGCTCCGGGCAAGGTCGTGGTCCTGGGCGGCGGCATCGTCGGCATCAATGCCGCGAAGATGGCAGCCGGCCTTGGCGCCAAAGTGACCGTGCTCGACCTGAGCCTCGAACGTTTGCGCTACCTGTCGGACGTGATGCCAGCGAACGTCACACTCATCTATTCCAATCGTCATAACATCCTGGAGCAGATCTCCACCGCGGATCTCGTAGTCGGGGCGGTTCTCATACCGGGAGCAGTCGCGCCACGCCTTATCCGCCGTGAAGACCTGAAGACGATGCAGCCTGGAGCGGTTATCGTGGACGTCGCCATCGATCAAGGCGGGTGCGTCGAGACCATCAAGGCGACAACGCACGAAAACCCAACATACGTCGTGGACGGAATCATCCACTACGGAGTCGCAAACATGCCTGGCGGTGTACCGCGCACATCCACACTCGCGTTGACGAACGCGACATTCCCTTATGCGATGCAGCTCGCTAACAAGGGGTGGAAGCAGGCGTTGAAGGACAATCCCGCTCTGAAAAAGGGACTCAATATCGTGGACGGAAAGGTGACATATCCCGCTGTCGCTGAAGCCTTTGGCTTGCCGTTCACCCCACCCGACTCATACCTGAACTAATGCGATTTCCATTCTGGAAGCCGGGCGCCCTCTTCCCGGCGAATGCAATCGCCGTCGACCTCGGCACCGCCAATACACTGATTTATGTAAAGGGAGAAGGCATCGTTCTCAACGAGCCTTCGGTGGTCGCTCTCGATCGCGAGACGAAGAAGATCAAAGGCGTTGGACTCGAGGCCAAGAGAATGCTCGGGCGTACCCCGGAAGGCGTGATTGCGGTGAGACCCATGAAGGATGGCGTCATCGCCGACTTCGACGTCACCGAGAAAATGCTACGCTACTTTCTCGCTTTGATCATCGAGAATCACGTCTTCAAGGTGAAGCCGCGAGTGATCGTTTGCGTCCCTTCCGGCATCACCGAGGTGGAAAAGCGTGCCGTGCGCGACTCCGCGCTCGGAGCGGGCGCAAAGGAAGTCTTTATGGTGGCCGAGCCAATGGCAGCGGCGATTGGTGTAGGCCTTCCGGTGGAAACCCCGACCGGCAACATGGTCATCGACATCGGCGGGGGAACGACGGAGATCGCCGTCATCGCTCTGTCCGGCATCGTAAGCGACACTTCCATCCGCACCGGTGGAGACGAGCTCGACATGGCGATCGTGCAGTTCATGCGAAAGAACTACAACCTCCTCGTCGGTGAATCGACCGCCGAGCAGGTGAAGATCCAGATTGGATCGGCCGCTCCGGTGGGCGACGAGAGGGAAATGGACGTCAAGGGCAGGGATCTTGTATCAGGGATACCGAAGACGGTGCGGGTGCACTCGTCGGAGATCCGC
>DATAHM010000103.1:0-4218 GCA_036263215.1 Gemmatimonadaceae bacterium | reverse complement strand
CAGAAAAGCAGATTTCATGAGCTGGGACCGGAGGGCCGGGGACGGATTTAACAAAATGGGTCAGCGATCAACACCATTAAGACATCTGAACTACGCCAGGGGTTGAAAGGAGGTTTCAGCCCTCGTTGGCGCCCGGTTGCCTTTCTCAGCCCACCGAGAAGAGGCCGTTAGTCGCGTCGATCCTGATCGCCCCGAATTGCGCAATGTCACTGCCCAGTATTCCGTCGCAATTGATGAGGCTCGAGCTAGTCGGATTATAGACGATCAAGTCGCGGAGCACTATCGATGTGCCTCCTACGTCCACGCTGAGCGAGGGGACTGCCTGCGCCGGCTTCCCACCTGTGCGCGCTATACCATAGGCGCGCGCATTCGAATTGGTCGCGGTGACCTGTGCTTTCTTAAGTATCGCGCCATTGAGGAAGCTGGCCTGTGCTCCCGTATCCAGGGTGAGGTGGAGCGTAGCGCCTGACTTTGTTCGGAGCAGAATGAATGGCTTTCCGACCCATTTCAGATTCTGCATCGATGTTCCTATGGTGCCGAGATATCGAGGTTCCCGTACCGTAGCTTTGCCGCTCGCATAGTCGAGGAGAATATCCAGCTGGCGGATTACGTCCCAACCAATGATTCCGTCCACAGGAAGTCCCGACAGCGGCACCCCTTCAGCAGTCCCGTGAATCCGCATGAGTCGCGAGTCGATCACTATCGCTGGCGAGTTCGTGATCGCGACCGAGCCCAGCTCCATGCGAGGAAGCAGGGCCGGCCGCGCCGGCGCCACACCGGCGAAGGTTGCGACCGTGAGCGTGTCTTTCGTAAGAACCGAGACGTGCGCGTCCGCTGCAACATCGGAGCTTAGCACTGTCATGCTTGAACCGGTGTCGAGCCAGAACTGATAGTCTTTGCCATTGATTCTCACTCGAACCGTTGGCGTTCCGACTGGCGTTACACGAAGGGGAAGTGTCACCTCTCGTCGAGGAAAGCTGATCACCTGAGGATCCAGTCCTGCAAACGCTTTCCCCCATTTCTCCATGCCGGAGACACCTGGAAGATCAGCATCGCCTCGCTGCGTTGCTTCTGTAAACTCGCTGAGCGCGGACCATTTGTGCTCATATAGTAGTGTCGCGGCGAACATCAGCTGGGCGGCGGCGGCAACAGTCGGATCACTTCGCTCAGTCACCATTTCGCTGAATGCCATCTCCGCCATGCGCTCGTCGCCGGCAATCAAGGCCGCGACACCGTCGACGAACCGCCTCTCGGATCCCGTGCGCGCAACCTGACGTGAGGTTGATAGATCGAGATCCGCAACGGCGTTCCAGAAAGCGTCGGAGTAGTCACCGCTTGATCCAGGATCGATTGCGCGGGAGGAGGGAACCGGCGCGACGAAATTGCGCTGTGCGTCCGCGAGACTGAGAACGCCGGCCGTCTCGAAACACCCTTCGAGGAGAACTGTGAGGGCCGCGGCTGCACACACGCGTCGTGGAAGGTTATAACCGGGAAACGCCAGTACCGCGGTAACACTGACCGTGCTGCGCATACAACCTCCAACCGATGTCGCCTACTCAGACATTCAGATTGGATGAGCGCAGTTCGCGGATGGTTTGCGTTTTTACAAGCTTTTTACAATTGCCCTACCGAAGAGGCGCCGGTCAGAATCGAACTGACGAATAGCAGATTTGCAGTCTGCCGCCTTACCACTTGGCCACGGCGCCGTTGATCAAAGTTATCGGGTCTTGAGTCCCCAGAGCAATCTCGCCGCGAAGATCCCGAGCGCGAGTCCGGCGCCTACTATAATAACGAGCGCGAGGATAGCTACCGCCAATACACCAAGCACGTTCCGGCCTTCTGGTACCGCCGTTACTTCCGTCGAGGCCAGATGGCGCTCGAGCAGAGCGACGTTCATAGTGTTTGCTTTCCACGCCGCATCGAAGACATCGCCCAGCGCTGGAATAGCGCCCAGCAGTGTATCGATTCCGACGTTGGCGATCATGCGCACGAGGGTGAACGTCGGGACCTCGGCGCGTACTGCTTCGAGAACTATGTAGCCCGAAAGGAGCGCCCCAGCGAGATCGCCGACTCCAGGAATCAGGCCAATAATAGGATCGAGGCCGATCTTCCAACTGGTTCCGGGAATCGGAATGGAGTTGTCCAGCAACTTCCCGAGCACCCGCACGCGCCGCACTCTGTCCTGCGTTGGACCTTTGGATATTTGATCAGCGGGACGAACGACGACGCGCGGATTCGTTCTGCTCATCGCGCAACCTTTGCGTCGAGAGCCGACATTCGCTTCGGACCCGGATAGGGTTTGTCGCCCTTGATTGTCGTCCAGAGAATGCGATTGAACACATCGTCGTCAGATGTGTCTTCCTTCCTCAATGTCAGCGCTTTCGATGCCTCAGCCATCGCGCTCCTCTTTGGATTCAGCTCCCTGAGCGAGACATCAGGCGTAAGCGCAGTGTAGGGGCGAAGGTCGGGCGTTGCTTCCCAGATTTCGCGCAACGGTCGTCCGTAATGATCGAACTGCGACATGCGACCCAGGTGCAGAATGTCCTCGATCGTCGCGAGTACGTCGCTGGTGTTCGCGAAGCGATGGAACACGTGGCCGCGGCTGTAAGGCGAAATTACGAGAAGCGGAGAACGATGCGAATCGACGTGATCGGGGCCATCCTGCGCGTCGTCTTCGAGAACGAATACGACAGTGTTTTTCCAGAACGGACTTCTCGACAGCGCATCGATCAACTTGCCAAGCGCAAGATCATTGTCCGCAAAATAGGCCCGCGGCGTGGGCATGCCCGCGCTCGCGCCGGCAGTGTGATCGTTCGGGAGGCGAACAAACTCCAGCGCTGGTAGCGTACCCGCCCCGACGAATTGCTGAAATTCCTTCAGCCACACTTCTATGCGTACCTGGTCCGGAATGTCGAGACTCCACCCCGGGTAAGCTCTGTTGGTGTGACTTGCGAGAGTACGCTTGGTGGGAACGTACGCTGAATCTTTTAGTGCCGTCGAATCCTCGGGCTGGTTGACGTACTCTCCATAGTTGCGGTAAGTGATCCCCGCGCGATTCGCGAGATCCCACAAGTACCCGCTAGATGGCTCCGCTACATCTTCTTCGGGAATCGCATCACGGTTGAATCCCTCGTAGTCATAGCTCCGGCCGCGCGAAGAATAATTCGACGGGATGGTCTTCTCCGCGTAATCGGTTACATAGGCGGCAGTCGACCAGTTGTGGCCGTCCGGGCTCACTTCCGCGTTGACGAAAAATCTGTCGAAGATTCCGAATCGCTCGGCAAGCGCATGATGATTCGGCGACACGTTTCGTGGAAAGAACAGCAGTGCGGAATCACCGTCGGCCTGCGGCAGATCGCCGAGAACCTGGTCGTAGGTTCGGTTCTCCTTGATGACATAGATGACGTGCTCAAATGGCGGATACTTGCTCGCTGGCCGCGCCGCGTCCCAGCCATTCGCCGCAGCCACTCGACGAGTCAGATTCGCCAGCTCGGCGTCCGCAGTATTCGAGATCGGTATCACCGTCAGCGTACCGCTCAGTTGGCCGAGGGTGTAATCATGGCTTCGCGCTGGCCGCGATTGCCCGGGCTGCCAGTGTCCGACGTTTGGAGCTGTCCCGCGTCCCTTGCCGTTCAAGACGAGAAGATCTCCTCCATCCGCTGCTACCGCCGACGGATACCATTCGACGGGAACTCGACCCACCAAACCATCAGCTCCGTGCGCAGCCGATAATCCCGACGTAGCTGCGCTTAGCTCGAATATCGCCACAGCGTTGTTGTCGGCCTCCGCTACATAAAGCCGAGTGCCATCTGGTGAGAGCGCCAGTGCGTTCGGCGTGCTGCCCTCGGACGGCCCCGCCGGAGACGCATCGCTCAGCGTCGCCACGATACGCCGTGATCTCGTGTCCATCACCATGATTCGATCGGTGCTGCCGGATGCAATGAACAATCTCGATCCATCGCGGCTGAGCGTGAGCGCCGACGGATGACGTCCCACTCGCACACGACCAGCATCTTTCAATCTCCCGCCTTCAGCGGGCGTGAAAACCGACACCGTCCAGCCACCCCACGCCGAGACGTAAACGCTGCCGTCGGGACCGACCACGACGCCGTACGGATACCGCTCCGTCGCAAAGCGTTGCACGACACTGTGCGTTGCAAGATCGATCACCGCCAGCGAATCACCGAGATTCTCCGCGGCGTACAGCATGCGACCATC
>DATAHM010000102.1:0-9697 GCA_036263215.1 Gemmatimonadaceae bacterium | reverse complement strand
GGTTGGTATCGCGAGCGGCCTCTCGCATGCCTAGCGCGCTGAACATACCCCCCAAATCGGCCAGAATTTGATCTTTCTCGGAAAGTGTAGAAGTAAGGCGAAGAGCGTCGTACGCCAGCTTGATCCCATCGGCATATTGTCCCCGACGCGCTGCCAAAGCGGCGCGGCTATGGAGCGCTACTCCTTGCACTTCTTCTAGCCCTTGGTCTTGCGCCTGCACAAGCACGTCATCGAGGATCAATTGCGCTTGCGGTAGGTTTCCCTTCGCGAGATAGGTGTTTGCGATGCCGACCTGCACAGTAAGCACTCCGCGGCGGTCGCCGAGAGTGTCCGCGATAAACGCGGCTTGGGAGTAAGCACGCGCCGAAACCTCCCAGTCGCCATTTCGACGCCCCGCGCCACCAATCGCGACGTTCGCTTCGACGACTAAGCGCGGATTCCTTTCGGGCTTTACGAGCTTCGAAACCGTCGTAAACACATCGGTCGCGAGTCCCCAGCTCGCTTCGTAATCGAGTGCACGACCGTAAGCCATTAGCGCAGCGGAGACCTTGTCGTCCACTGCGTTAGCGGCCGTAATGGCCTCCACTACGCCAGTGAGAACGCCACGCACCACGTCACCTTCGCTCATCTCCTCTATAGCTGCCCTCACACTGTGCAATTGAGCCCAGCTAAGCGGTCCAGCAGTCGACTCAGCACCCACGCAACTGTCGACGAGCCGCAGGACCGAGAGTCCGGCGAATACGGCCCGCCAAGAGGGGGTGCCCTCTTTGAGTGAGCCAAGCGTGTCGAAATAGACTTGGTGCCGGATCATAAATGCCCTTTTTTGGCGGTATTTGGTGCCTTAAAATGCACCCTTTCCAGGGTATTCGAAATGCCTATTTCGTATCACCGGAGGGGCGTTTTCCTATCACCCCAGGCAACTTAACCGCTCCTAAAGGGCCTTAACGATTGAACCCGGCCCGGTCCCTTGGCGCCAGCTCATCCGCTGGGACTGACCAGTCGCCAAGCTCCATCCACCAGGCGTCAGGCCTCATCGGCGCAGTTTTGAACCGGCGGTCTATACCTATGACTGTTTTCGGCTCGTAGAGCCACACCGCCGGAGCGTCCTCGTTGATCGTCCGGTATGCCGCCGTGAACAAATCTCTTGCGTGAACCGGATCTGCCGCCAAGGCCCGGTCGAGCTGTGCATCAAAAATGTGATTGACATAAGAACCGTAATTGACTCCGCCGCGGCCCAGGCCGGCCGCCGTCCACGCTTCTCGAGTGCCGTCGGGACTGGAGCCCAAATGCCACCCTCCAAGGACGGCGTCGAAGTCCCTCGACTCCTCGCGCCGAACCAAGGCCTGCGCGTCCATTGTCTCGACGGCGGCGTGGACGCCGGCCTGCGCGAGCTGGGCCTGGAGCAGCACCGCCATGCGCACTCTATTCCTGCTGGACGACGGTACTAGAATGCTAAACGCGAGCGGTCGGCCGTTCTTTTTCCTCACCTCGGTAGAGTCCTTTCGCACCCAGCCGAGGGAGTCCAGGATGTGATCCGCGCGAGAGCGGTCGAAGCCGATCTGCGGGACACTTGGGTCGCTCGTTGGGTATGCTCTCACCGTCGGGCCGAGACCTACCGCTCCAAGCGTATCGAGCACACTCCTTACCAGCGCACTTCGGTCGACGGACATCGCGATCGCGCGTCGCAGCGACCGGTCTCCAAACAGTGGATGTGGACGGTCAGGATGCGCTGGATCTCTCAAGTTGAACTGGAGAAAGTTGTAGTCAGTGCCTGGGAGTGTGACCACGCGTAGATTCGGGTGTCGCACGACCTGATCGAGATCCTCGGCGCGAAGCGCGTCGAAAAGGTCTGCGACGCCTCCTAAGAATCTGGTGAGCGCCGTTGTGTAGTCTGGCGCGATGGTCCAGATCACACGATCCAGCTTGGCGCGACCGCGGTAGTTAGTTGTGTCGGCGACAATCTCCACCGACGACCCCTTCTCCCAGCGACGGAAGCGAAATCGGCCCGAGCCAATGGGCGGTAGCACTGCCTCTCGGAATTTCTCGACGGAGATCGTATCGAGTTGGTGCGACGGCAGCACCAGTGTCTGCGCCGCCGCGTCGAGAAACTGCGTTGGAGACCGCGCGCGAAACCAGAAGATCGCAGTGGACGAATCTCGCGTCGTTACCGAATCAATGTTTGCAAGTGAAGTGAGTGCTCCACCCCCGAGCGCGGGATTTTTGTTCAGCGCAAACGTAAAAGCAATATCACGTGGCGTGACTCGCTGACCGTCGTGCCATCGCGCTCCGGGATTTAGGTGAAACGCAATGGAGAGCGAATCCGTCGACCACTGCCAGCCATCGGCGAGCTGGGGGCGGAAACCTTTGTCGCCTCGGGTATTCATGTCGGGTCCGACGTCGGCCAGATAGTCGTAGATCTGCTCCGTTATCTGCTTCCCCTGTGTCGTGTAGGTGAGAGGGGGAAAGAGAGTTCCGGGATCGGCAGTAGTCGAAATCACAAGGGTTCCGCCAACTCGCTGGGAGTGTTGGTCGCGTCCAGCGCCACTGCACGCCCATATCCCCAGTAGGAGGCAAATTCCGCCAGCTGATCTCATCGGCGACAAACTAGCGCCTCGAATCGCTAGATGAAGGCGCAACGGAAGATGATAGAAAACCGACACTTTGTGATAGGGAATCGACATTGACCCAATTGACTGGCGCATAGAACGTCCATGATACATGGGAGAATCAGCGATCAAACGAGCCGACACTATGCCAAGCTTTCAGGTGGCTCACCTGCGTCGCGACGGGCAGGACGTGATCATCGTTCCGGTCGATCGTTCTTTCGGCAAGCGTTCGCCCGCCGAGCAGTCGCGAATCCAGGAAGCGTTCCAGCGAAGTGCAGCGGCGGCGGAGCTTCCCGGCGTGGTCGTGCCGGTTTGGGAGGACGATTCGGGTCGCATGGCTTTTCGCGCTCCCCCGCCATGGCATGACTTCTTCAAGAGCATAGACATGGTCTATGTCGCCACCGCGCTCAATCGCAGTCTGAATCTGGAGTAGGGTGCGATGCGCGACTCTCGCCGGAGAGCGCGCTGGAATTCAAAGATCATTTTTCCGCACGCGCAGCGTTGTACAGCACGTATCGACCGCACTATCCCGATACGCTGTTCAAGTTGCTATCGGACCTCGCGCCCAGCCATCGCCTCGCCGTCGATATTGGTACAGGCAATGGCCAAGCAGCACTTGGCCTGGCGCGCTACTTCGAGCGAGTCATCGCGACCGACCGCAGCGAGGCGCAACTGGCACATGCCGCCAAACATGAGCGCATTGAGTACAGACTCGCGGCCGCGGAAGCAAGCGGCATTCTCAGCGGGTCGGTCGATCTCGTGACGGCTGCGCAGGCGCTCCACTGGTTCGATGCATCAGCGTTTTTTGCGGAGGCAAAACGGCTTCTGCGGCGCGAGGGCGTCATAGCGGTCTGGGGATACGGTGACCCGGTGCTCGATACCGGGCCACTTGACCGAACTCTTCACGAATTCAACCGTGGGATGCTCGAACAATACTGGTTTCCAGAGCGCGACCTTTTGTTGCAGGGTTACAAGACGATTCCGTTCCCGTTCGCGGAAATCGACGTCCCCGCACAGGAGCTCGAGATGCACTGGACCCTCGGCGAGCTGGCGGGTTATCTCCGGACATGGTCGGCAACAGCCCGCTACGTCGCGGAAAACGGGGTCGATCCTGTGACTGATCTAGAGCGCGCGTTGGCACCGCTGTGGGGCGAACCGACCCGTAGGCGTCCGGTGCGATGGCCCCTGCACCTCCGAGTCGGGCGCGACTCCGGCGCCGTCGCCGTGCATGAGCGAACACATCAAACAATGGGTTGAATAGCTTCGCCCGTCCGTTAATACTGCGTGCTATGAACTACGGATCAATCGTGCGGGGATTGGCGCTCCCCATTGCACTCGTTGTTGGCACTATACCTGGCACTTTGGCTGCGCAGCACAATGAGCACGCGATGCACAGCATGTCTATGGACACACTCGCCACCGCTCCGGTCGTCCCGACGCGTTTTGTCAAAGACTCGGCGATCGTCGCTGATTCACTGCTCAAGCTCTGTCATCCGAAAGTAACGCGGTCGATCGATGCCTACTCGACATGCATAGGCGATGGCATCGCATCTCTCTCATCGGCCGGAAACATCGCGCTGGCGATGGGGACCCTCGACTTCGTTATCCATGCGGATCCGTCTCTCGTACTGCTTGGACATCCGCTCGCCCACGCACTGGGTTACGCAGTGCGCTCAACTCCGGCGACTGCTACGAAACTTCTGACCGAGTGTGACGACCGGTACCAGTCCGGATGTTATCACGGAATTCTGCAGAGATACTTCGACGCGCGCATGGGAATGCCGTTGGCACAGTCATTTCTCGTGGCGCCGTGCGATGGCTTGCGTGGAACGACGGAGCAGTTTCGCCTGTTCGATTGCCTGCACGGCACTGGCCACGGCTTGATGATGTACAATCGCTACGACGTCAACGCATCATTGGCTGATTGCGATCGACTGACGTCGGAGTGGGATCAGCGCAGCTGCTACAGCGGAGTGTTCATGGAGTACAACATGGGCGTCCGAATGAAGTCGTTCGGCGACGGCGAATTCGGGATGCACCGCCATTCGATGCCAGCAGCCTCAGCGACGCTCTTCAAGCCAGACGATTTGCACTACCCGTGCGACGCAACCCCGGCCCGATATCGACTTGAGTGTTACGAGCTCCAGGCTGATCTGATTCTGCCCGCGGTGAAACAGGATTACGCGAAGGCCGCGCAGGTGTGCGATGCCGCGGGCACTCCGCAGCTCGTTCGGGCGTGTTACCTCGGGCTGGGCAGAAATGCATCCGGGGCGTCAGCATTTCAATACGCGGGAATCATAAAGCGCTGTGAAAAAGCATCCGCGATCGGCTTGCCGTTCTGCTACGCTGGTGCGGTGCGTCATCTGGCATACGCTCCGAGCGAGCTGAAGCGAGGCATCGGATTCTGCAATTCGCTTCCACAGGGCGATGCTCGCGCACAATGCTGGGACGGCGTTGGACTGCAGATCGGAGGGTTCTTCGCCGATACCGAAGCGCGCCGGCGCGCGTGTGCTACGGACGATTACAGCGACAAGGCTGCCTGCCTCATCGGTGCGGGCGTCCCGTCAGCCTCGCCAGCAAAAGGCAATCATTAACGGCAGCGACGCATGATCACATTGAGCGTCCTCGATCAGTCGCCTATTTCTGACGGCTCGACTGGCGGCGACGCTCTTCGAAACAGTATCGATCTGGCCCAGCTCGCGGAGTCGCTGGGGTTCCATCGCTACTGGGTCGCGGAGCACCACGCCACGCCGATGCTCGGCAGTCCGAGCCCCGAGGCGCTAATTGGGCCAATTGCTGCGCTCACATCGAGTATTCGGGTGGGATCGGGCGGCGTCATGCTGCCGCACTACAGTCCTCTCAAGGTCGCCGAGACCTTCAGCATGTTCGCCGGGCTTTTCCCCGGGCGCATCGATCTTGGTGTAGGCAGAGCGCCTGGCACCGACCCTCTGGGCACATTCGCGTTGCAACGCGATCGACGGCAGGCAGCCCCCGACGATTTTCCCGAACAACTCGCCGAGTTACGGGGATACCTGAACGATGCGCTGCCGCCTGATCACCCATTTGCAACGGTGGCGAAGCTGCCCGGAAGGCCAGAGACGCCGGTGCTCTGGTTGCTTGGCTCATCACCACAAAGCGCGATCTGGGCTGGCGAACTGGGACTGCCCTATGTTTTCGCCGACTTCATCAATTCGGAAGGTGCGCATATCGCGGAGCTTTATCGAACCCGCTTTAGGCCGTCCGCAGAATTGAGAGAGCCAAGAGTGATCGTCGCAACGTGGGCCCTCTGCGCGGACACTTTCGAGGAAGCGGAGATGCTGTCGAGCAGCAGCAGGATGGCGTTCTCGCTACTGAGGACAACCGGCAAGACGATTCCCGTGCCCACCGTTGAGACGGCGCTCCGATTTCTCGCGCAACCTGCGGCTGGACTGCCGCTCGCTCGTCGACGGCGCATGACGCTCGGCACTGGCGACATGGTGCGAGCCGGGCTCGAATCAATCGCGGCGGAGTACGGCGCCGACGAGGTGATGATCGTAACAATCACGTACAGCCACGAAGCGCGTCGGAAATCCTACGAGCTCATCGCCCACGCGTTCGAATTGGACACGCCCGCTCGTGGCGAAGGTGCGCGAATTGCTTTCACTCGATGAACGAAAGAGTACGCGCAACGACCGGGCGTAGCGCTCCAGGCGGGAGGTAAAGATGGACGACGGCAAACGATGTTCGGTGCGGCTTCTCGTGTTCTCGGCGTCAATGCGGGTTGGGTCGCTGAACGACCAGCTCGCGACACTGGCGGCCAAAGTTACTGAGGAGAAAGGGGCCGCCGTAGAACGCGCAAGGATGGCGGACTTCGAATGTCCAGCCTACGATCAGGACGTCGAGATGACGGATGGCCTGCCGTCCGGTGCGCGCGCGCTACACGACAAGCTACAGAGCGTTGACGGGTTCATCATCGCTTCACCCGAATACAATGCGTCGATGCCCGGCGTTCTGAAAAACACGATTGACTGGGTGTCGCGCTTCAGACCCCAACCGTTCAACGGGAAGCAGGCGCTATTGATGGCGGCGTCACCATCAATGTCCGGTGGCAAGGTCGGACTGTGGGCGTTACGCGTGCCGCTGGAGCATTTGGGCGCGCGGGTATATCCCGACATGTTCGCCCTCGCGCAAGCACATCAAGCATTCGATTCGTCTGCCCGCATCGCCGATCCCAAACTGCAGAAGTGGTTCGAGCGCACCATAGATTGCTTCATCGACCTGGTCGAAGCCTCCAAGCATTACCCCGGTCTGAAGAAGCAGTGGGTCGAGTTCCTCGGCGAGCGCCCCGACGCGGAAACGACCCGCGTAGAGTTGGCCGAAACGGCGGCGGTTTAGTCGGCGCATGGAATCGAGAAAGATTGGCGCTCTCGCCGTCTCAGCGGTCGGTGTCGGCTGCAACAACTTTGGAGCTCGGCTCGACGAGGCTCGCACGCGAGAGGTCGTCGACGCGGCCCTCGACCAAGGAATCAATTTTTTCGATACCGCCGATATGTACGGCGGTGGCAAGAGCGAAGAGCTGCTCGGCCGGATCCTGGGTGCGCGCCGGCGGTACGTGATCATCGCCACGAAATTCGGCAACGAGATGCCCGGGCAGGGGCGAGGAGCGCGGCCGGAATACGTGAGGCGAGCGATCGACAGTAGCCTGAAGCGGCTCGGGACTGATTACGTCGATCTGTATCAACAGCATGTGCCCGATCCGGACGTTCCGCTCGCCGAAACGCTGGGCGCGCTCGACGACCTCGTAAAGACCGGGAAGGTGCGCGAGATAGGTTGTTCAAATTTCTCAGTGGAGGAATTGCGCGACGCTCGAAGAGCCAGCGGCGTTCGCAGAGGCTCCGCCCGCTTCGTGTCGGTCCAAAACGAGTACAGCCTCCTCCATAGA
The DNA here is from genome assembly GCA_036263215.1 of Gemmatimonadaceae bacterium. GTDB lineage: Bacteria > Gemmatimonadota > Gemmatimonadetes > Gemmatimonadales > Gemmatimonadaceae > UBA4720. The sequence continues at coordinate 2,170 of DATAHM010000102.1, read as the reverse complement.
GAACCGGAGGATGGCGTTCTCGATGAATGTGAGCAGCAGGGCCTCGCGTTTCTCCCCTACTTTCCGCTGATGGCCGGCCTACTCAGCGGAAAGTATCGGAAGGGGCAGCCTATACCCGAAGGCACCCGCGTCGCCACGAACGAGCGGTATCGCAAGCTTCTCACTGAAGAAAACCTGGACAAGGTGGAAGCTCTAACCGCGTACGCGTCGAGCCGGGGCCACTCACTGTTGGAGCTGGCCTTTTCGTGGCTTCTTGCTCACCGGGTGGTGGCGTCAGTGATTGCGGGCGCGTCGTCCGCGCAGCAGATCCGCATGAACGCTTCGGCCGCGGATTGGACGCTATCTCCGCAGGATCTCGACGAGATCGATGAGGTGCTCCGCGCGGCCGTTTGAGCGCGACTGTAATGAAGCAACCGATGACGCGCAGCCTGCCGCGGTTTGCATCTTGCCCCGTAGCCCCGCGCACCACACTCAACTCAACAATAGGAGTCAACTGTGAAGCATTTTGTAATTAGCGGTGTTGTTGCAGCCGCCGCCTTTGTGTCAGTTGGAAGCCCGATTCAGGCGCAGGCGTACAACCCTTTCCAGATCGGCGCCGCGGCTGGCGTAGCCATACCGACGGGTGACTTCGGCAACGATGCCGATTTGGGCTACAACGTCACCTTTGCCGTAGGATATAAGCCGCAGTTCACGCCGGTAGGCGTGCGGCTGGAGGCAGCTTATAACCAGATGGGAATTTCTGGCGGCGGGGGAAACTTCAATATTCCCGCTTTTACCGGAAACCTCATCTTTGGACTCCCGATCGCGATGGCGTCGCCCTATGTAATCGGAGGCGCTGGCCTGTACCGCACCAATGTCGACATTCAGGGACTGGGCAGCGGGGGCGAAAACCATTTCGGGTTCAACATCGGCGGAGGGATCAAGGTCCCATTCAGCTCGAGCTTCGAGACGTTCGTCGAAGCGCGGTACAACCGCGTGACGCTCGATCAAGGCAACATCAGCTTCGTGCCGATCACCGTTGGGATCATGTTCTAGACCCACGCGCAGAAAAAAAGGCCGCACTCTGAGAGTGCGGCCTTTTTTCATCCACCATAGGTATGACCTATTGAACCGCGTTAACCATGTCGAAGATCGGCAGATACATCGCTACGACCATGCCTCCGACGACGACGCCGAGGAACACGATCATGATCGGCTCGAGGAGGGAGAGGAGGTTGCTGACTGCGGCGTCGACTTCTTCGTCGTAGAAGTCCGCGATCTTGGAAAGCATTTCGTCCAGACCGCCCGTCTGTTCACCCACCGCAATCATCGAGATGACCATCGGCGGGAAGACTTTGGATTTCTGCAGCGGCTGGGCGATCGTGTCGCCACCAGCGATGGACGACCGGGACTGCATGATGGCGTCCTGAATGACGCGGTTGCCAGCAGTTTTCGCGGTGATCTCCAGACCCTCGAGAATGCTGACACCGGAGCTGATGAGGGTACCGAGGGTACGGGTGAAGCGCGACACTGCAGATTTTCGGAGCACGTCGCCAAGGACCGGGGCATGAAGCATGAGCCGGTCAATCGCGAGCTTGCCGTTCGAAGTCGCGTAGTACTTGTTGAGCGAGTAGCCGCCGATGATGAGCGTGGCGCCGATTATCCACCAGTAATGCTTCAGGAAGCCCGAAGCGCCGATGACGATACGAGTTGGCAGCGGAAGTGCCTGGCCCGCTGACGCGAACATGCCGGCGAACACGGGGATAACGAAAATGAGAAGTGTGACAACCGCGATGCCGGCGACGCTCATGATGACCGCGGGGTAGATCATGGCACCCTTCACCTTTCTTACGAGCGCGTCGTTTTTCTCCAGGAAGGTCGCGAGGCGCAGAAGAATGGTGTCGAGAATACCGCCGGCCTCACCCGCGGCGACCATGTTGACGTAGAGGTTCGTGAATGCGCGCGGATGCTTGGAGAGCGCGTCCGCGACAGTATTACCCGATTCTACGTCGAAGACGACTTTCTTGGTGACTTCGGCGAGCGCCTTGTTGTCCGTCTGCTCGGCGAGAATCGTCAGCGCCTGCACGAGTGGCAGACCGGAGTTGATCATCGTCGAGAACTGTCTCGTGAAGATGACGACATCGCGCGTCTTGATGGCGCCACGGCCAATTTTCTTGGTTGCATCCTGGTC
>DATAHM010000101.1:0-2848 GCA_036263215.1 Gemmatimonadaceae bacterium | reverse complement strand
TGGGGTCCGGTGCTTGGGATGGGCGGCGTGCCGTCGCTAGTCGACAGCGTCGGCTATTTCCTGCCGTCCACTACGGCATTTCTTGCCAGCAAGTACGACCTCGGCGAAGTCGAGCGCGAGCTGAGCGCGCAAATCGAGCGTGCTCTCCGTTCCGGTCTCAAGATCACCTTTGTCGACGCGCACATGGGGATGGCGTGGGCGACGCCGCAGCTCCGAGAGGTCATGGAACGTGTGGCGAAGAAGTACGGCCTCGGAATCTCGACGTATTTCGGCGAGTCCTACTATACCATTTGGGGAGTACCACCCGCCTCGAAGGAAACAGTGCTGCTCGCGCATCTCGCCAAAGCCACGCCTGACACTGTGAGCCTGATCGAAGTGCACGTCGCGGAACGCACGCCGGAGATGGAGGCGATTTACGACATGAACGCGGAGGAGCAGAACTCGCCTGACGCTGGCGTCGTCGCACATCGGAACGCGGAGCTGCATACGCTGCTGTCGCCGGAGCTCGCGGAGCTGGTGCGATCGGGGAAGATCCACCTGGTGACCTACACAACGCTGGTGGACCGTATCGGTCTGGCCGGTATGAAGCGTCCCGCGCAGACTGATACGCAATAGAGACTTCGGTACCGGTCGAGGATGTTTAGATGAATGCCCTGGAAGTCAGGCGATCGTCGCACTCGGCAGAGTCAGCACGAATTCAGTGCCGACATCAGCCTGACTTTGCACCGTGAGCTCGCCTCCCATGCCACGCGCCATTTCTCGAGCGATGGGCAAACCCAATCCGGTTCCGTGACCTTGGGGCGTCAGTCGGTTCTCGAATTGAACGTAGGGCTCGAAGACGATTGCAGTCTGTTCGGCTGACATGCCGACGCCGGTGTCGCGCACAGAGATCGCGACGGCATGTCCATTTGGCGACGCATCGGTCCGCAGCGTTATGCGCCCGCCGGGAGGCGTGAACTTGAGGGCATTCGAGAGCAGGTTGAGCAGAATCTGCACGACTTTCTGCTTGTCGCCGCGAACCATCAGTCTCGAATCACAGCCGGCGCAATCGTAGGTGAGATCCTTTGCCGTGATCTGTGGCACTATCAGAGAGTCGACGACATCCAGCAGCTCGCTCATCCGAATTTCCTCCAGCTGGTACGTCATTTTTCCGGCTTCGAGCTTGGCGTGCAGTAACACGGCCTCGATAACGCGGAGAAGATGTTCCTGGCCGCGGACTATCCGGCGCAGATAATCCTGGTGCGCAGTGGAAGCCGGTGTCGGGATGCCCTCGAGGATCAGCTTTGCGTAACCTCCAATTGCGTTGAGCGGCGTCCTCAGCTCGTGGCTCATCGTCGCCAGGAAGTTCGACTTCGCTCTGTTGGCTTGTTCCGCTTCGGCACGCGCTGCGCGCATCTCCGCCTCGCTTATTGCCAGCGCCTCGGCCGCGCGCTCGGCGATCTCGGTACGCAGCCTTAGCTCGGCGTCCTGCGCCAGTAGTTTCGATTCGGCACGACCGCGCGCGATGATAATCGACGCCAGCCCGGCCGCCGTCTGAGTCAGCGCCAGCTCGGAAGGCAGTGGCGTACGCGGTGAGGCGTAATACATCGCAAACGTCCCAACCACCTGACCATCGTCGTCAAAAATTGGTGTCGACCAGCATGCGCGAAGATTGTGGGGCAGAGCGACTGATTTGTAATCTTCCCAAAGGGGGTCGGTGGCGATGTCTTCAACAATCACCTGCTCCTGGCGGAACGCCGCTGTCCCGCAAGAGCCGGCCTTCGGGCCTATCGACGCGCCGTCGATTGCCTTGCAATATTCGACCGGCAGGTGCGGTGCCGCTCCATGACGCAGCGTCTTGCCATTCTCATCCAATAGCAGAACGGACGCGCGCATCGTTGGGATCTGCTGCTCGATGAGGAAGATCAGCCGTTCGAGCGCGGCTTGCATCGTGGCACCGTTGCGGCGCTCAGAGCTCGCGCGGGCGCGGCGCTCATCGGCCAATGGTGGGATCGCCGTCAAGCCGATATCGACGGCGCTTTCTACGAACGAATGGGTGCCCATGGCTTCCGGCTCCCGGAATGATTAGCGCGGTGTCAGACCACGCTTTACGCTACGATGCTGCTTTATACCGCACAAGCGCGGCCAGAGCCGACGCGGGATTTGGGGCTATCCGCGCCCGAGCTCTATCAGTCGCCGTTCCAGAAATCGGCGCTCGGACTCCTGCGTAACCAATTCCAGAGTATCGCGTTCCGTGTCGATTTTCGGTCGTCCTGTTCGACGCTCTCGTAGAACCGTCCGAAAGCAAATTCTGAAAAAGGAGAATCAGGTATGCGGAAGCTTATCGTGGGCGCCCAGGTTTCCATGGATGGCGTGATGCAAGCGCCCGGCGGGCCAAGCGAGGATCCGACCAATGGATTCGAGTTCGGCGGCTGGTCGATGGCGTTTAGAAGTAAGGAAGGTGGCGAAGAGATCATGCGCCTCTTCGAGGATAAGTTCGACCTGCTACTCGGGCGGAAGACCTACGAGATTTTTGCCGCGTACTGGCCCTACTATAAAGAAGACGCGCCGGCGGGTGCCATCGCCAAGGCGTTCAGGCTGGCAAGGAAGTACGTTGTTTCGCGTTCGGGAAGCATCGACACGAGTTGGGAAAATACCGTGCTACTTCGCGACATCTCCGACGTGAATCGAATCAAGAAGGAAGACGGCCCGCCGCTTCTGACTCAGGGTAGCACCGAGCTCGTGCACGCCTTGCTTGCAAATGACATGGTGGATGCGATCAGCACTTTTATGGCGCCGGTAGTCCTTGGAAAGGGGAAAAGGCTGTGGGTCGACGGTACCGCGCCGCATTCATTCAAGCTGATTAGAT
>DATAHM010000100.1:0-4195 GCA_036263215.1 Gemmatimonadaceae bacterium | reverse complement strand
ATCGTTGCCTTATAAGTATGCCCTGGAAAAGCGGATGGCGCCGCTGGTTGGCAATTCCGAGTTGGTCACAACCGGAAAACTCAGAGTGAGCCGATTGTGTGTCCGCTTTACCGCGCAGGAGCAGACAGAGAGCGGAGGTGTCGGGATCGAGCGCTTCGTGCCATGAGGGGAAAACGGTCCGCTCGACCGTTTTGGCGCCAAGACCGCAATGGTCTTAGGCCGCGATCATCTGTTTAATCCGCGGCCAATCTTTGAGCCCATCGCGTCCAGTGTCGTCGTAAAAGTCGGTCGGTGGGAAGTCCTCTATCGCTTTGAAGCTTGGGCGAGCTTTGACGCGCGCGAACCAATCGGCGAGCAGGGGTCGGTCTTCCCACATTTGAGCAAGTCCGAGCCGATCGATGCGCTCTACGTAGGGTGTGATCTCTACGTCGGCCAGAGTGAACATATCCGAGGCAAGCCACTTTGTCTTGCCGAGCTGCGCCTCCATCTCGCCAAATGCTTTATCAAACACCTTGATGTGGTCGCGAAAGAATGGTGTCTCGATTCCCCTTTCAATTAGCGCGCGCTGCCGCTCGCGGCGGGCTGGGTCCGGCATTTTCATAAGCCGCTCCTCAAGCCCTGCGCCGGCCTGTCTCTTTAGTTGTTGCCCGAACGATATCGCGAAGCTCACTGTCGCGCAGGCCATGTGCAGCATATCGTCCGGCAGTTTGCACCATAGACGCATTGTGGCCCGTTCCAGGGGGATCCTTGGCATAAGAGGAGGGGCAGGAAATACTTCGTCGAGATATGCGCAGATGACCGTAGATTCGATGATGATGTTTCCGTCGTGCACGAGTACAGGCACAAGACCGCGTGGATTCATCTTCTTGAATTGCGGCGTCAGATGCTCTCCCTTCGCGAGGCTCACTTTGAGCTGCTGCCGGTTTGGATGACTCCAGGTTAAGCGAATCCGGCCTTCATTTCGAACTCCATAGGACTGAGATACCCGATCGTCGAGTGCCGACGCTTGGTGTTGTAGAAGCGCTCGATGTAATCGAACACGTCGGCTCTGGCTTCATCGCGGGTTCGATAGATCCTGCGGGCAATGCGCTCGGTCTTCAACGACGAGAAGAAGCTCTCCATCGCAGCATTGTCCCAGACATTCCCGGAGCGGCTCATCGAGCAGGTGACGCCGTGATCGGCCATTAGCCGCTGGAACTGATCGCTGGTGTATTGGCTGCCGCGATCGGAGTGATGGATGAGCGCATCGGGCTTGCCGCGCCGCCAGATCGCCATGACCAGAGCATCGGTAACGAGCTCGGCCGTCATGGTCGCGCTCATCGACCAGCCGACAACACGGCGGGAGAAGAGATCGATGACCGCGGCAACATAAAGCCAGCCTTCGGCCGTCCAGATATAGGTAAAGTCGGCAATCCAACGACGGTTGGGAGCCGGTGCGCTGAAGCTGCGCTCCAACACGTTCGGAGCGACGGCGCCCGCCTGCCGCTCACCTTGATCAGGCGGCAGGCGGCGCCGTCGAGGCCGAGCCCGTAAGGCTTGCCGGCGCATCAGCCGCTCGACGCGATGCAGGCCACAGGACACACCGTCGGCCAGCACATCTTTCCAGATACGACGCGCGCCATACGTTCGGTCGCTGCCGATAAAGCTCGTCCGAATCTTGGCGGCCAGCGCTTCATCGCTGCGAGACCGATCGCTGCGTGGTCGCGTCAGCCAGGCATAGAACCCACCACGCGAGACACCGAGCGCCCCGCACATCCATCCCGCCGGCCAGATCCCCCGGTGCTTCGCGATGAAGGCGAACTTCACAGATTGTCCTTCGCGAAGTAGGCCGCGGCTTTTTTTAGGATGTCCCGCTCGGCCTTCAGCTTCGTCACTTCCCGCTTCAACCGCGCGATCTCTGCCTGCTCGGGCTTCAGTTGACCATGACCAGGGAACGCCTGCTGCGGATCGTCAGCAAACTTCTTCACCCAATCACGCAGCTGCGACGTATGCACCCCAAGGTCTTGCGATGCCTGCGCATAGGATACGCCCCGATCCTTGATCAGGCGGACCGCCTCGAGCTTGAACTCTCGCGTAAATTGCCGTCGTTCCATCTCCCACCTCCGGTTCCATAAAACACCTTTCTCGGTGTCCACGAAACCGGCAGCAGCTCAGTTCGGAATCTGAGCTTGCACAAGCCTGTGATAACTGGATACGTCCCCCTCACCCAAACCTATTCTCTCTCGGAAATCCTCTCGGCGCGATCCGACCCGCGCTCGCGCGGGCGCCTTTCCCATTGCCCAAGTCCATCTCCGTCTGCGTGCGCTCGCCCGGGCGCCAGGAGAGGCCTTCGGCGTAGGTGATCACCTACGCGTCGGCGAGACCGACGTCGTGATAGCGCTGCAGCATCGCGCCGCGGTCGCGCGACATTTCCGCCAATTCGCTGAACGCGAATAGCAAGAGTTTGTAATTGTCGCCGACCACGGCGACCGTGTCGCCCTCGACGCCGTGGCGACCGCCGGCGCCGCGCCTTTTCTCTTCATGCGATCGCGCATGGAAGCGATACAGCCTCTTTCCGCGACCTCTAGATTGAGCGCCTGGTTGCCGCGCGGCTTGCAGGACCGGAAGACTTGGCGAATGCTCTCGATCGCTCGCATGAATGCTCGCCGCGGAACTCTTGTCCAGCCGCGCGCCCCGACCCCCGCTCCGGAAGACCTTGGCAGATGCGAATGACCGAACTCCCGGGGTCATGGCATATACCGTTTCCAACACCGAACGCTTTCGAGCGGCTGGATCCCGAAACACGGTCATCCCTCGAGAGCGAGCTGGTGTGGTTCAGCGTCATGGGAGGGCAATTCATTTACCGGGCCAACGATCAGGCTAACGGCATATTCATGGTGTTAACCGGTTGTCTCGGCATCTTTGTCGATACCGTATCTGCAGAGGAACCGGCCCTGCTCGTGCAAGCCGGAGAGATCGTTGGAGAATACGCGGTTCTGCTGGGACGGCGGCAAGTGGTGTCCTGCATGGCCATCCGGGATACCTCGCTCGCGTGGCTGCCCAATGAAGCTTTCGAGCGACTGGTACGGAAGCATCCTGCGTCGTTGTTTAAACTCACCGCCGAGCTCGTCGATGCGATGAGCCGTGTGATGACGTTCCGGCATCGCAGCTTCACCACGCCAAGTACCTTGGCCCTGATCCCGTTACACGAAGGAATAAGGATCGATCGGTTCAGCCCTACGCTGGTCGCCGCCATTTCGAAGATGGGTTGCAGGGCCGTTCTTGTTGACCGCTCTCGCGCTGCTTCGCTCTTGGACACGCGGCAGACGTTAGAAAGCAAATTCGATCTCGTCGTCTACGCGGGAGACCCCGCTGATTGGGCGTGGAGCGAAACTTGCATTCGTCAGGCGGATCGCGTCCTGCTCCTCGCGTCGGATGGTCGATCGTCGATCGATGATGCCGGATTGCTGAACGAGGTGAAGAAGCTCCCGTGGCGCCGAGCGGAGTTGGTCGTCGTGCAGCCCGATCGAGCCACCGCGCCCTCCGGCCCCTGGTTGAAGCGCTTTCCGGTGCCGTTTGCCTGTCGTGTGCGGCCGGAAAACGACGCCGATATCATGCGGCTGGCGCGCTATGTCACCGGGAAAGCGATAGCGGTCGTTCTGTCCGGCGGCGGAGCGCGCGGCTTCGCCCATATCGGAGCCATCAGAGCTCTCCGGCACGCGCATATCCCGATCGATATCGTGGGTGGCACCAGCATCGGCGCTGTCATAGCCGCTGGTGTTGCCCTCGAGTGGGACGATAAGGAAATGTACGAGCGGGTTTACGACGGCTTCGTAAGATCGAATCCCCTCAACGATTACACGATACCTGTCGTCGCGCTCGTGAAAGGACGAAACGTCGAGCGGAGACTCCGCAAGCACTTTTCCGAATTCCGCGCGGAGGATTTGTGGCTTCCCTATTTCGCCGTGGCGTCGAATCTCACCAGCGGCAAACTTGCGGTTCTGAGGCAGGGTGAGCTCTGGCGGATCCTGCGCGCCAGTATTGCGGTCCCGGGCCTGCTGCCGCCGGTAACCACGACGAGCGAGATACTGGTCGATGGCGGTCTCATGGACAATCTGCCCTGCGATGTGATGGATCGCATCCGGCACGGCCCCGTGGTCGGGATCGACGTCACCCGCTACGGAACGCTTCCCGCCAGCGACCGCTCGAAGCAAAA
>DATAHM010000099.1:0-8545 GCA_036263215.1 Gemmatimonadaceae bacterium | reverse complement strand
GAAGAAACCACGCCGGTAGAACCACTCAGCAATTACTTCGTGGGTCGCGTGTCGCACGATTATCGCGGCGGTAACACGATTCTCAGTCTCGGCGGCACTGCGGTCAACCGCGATCTGGCAGATCCGGTTTTTACTAACCTGCTACGCTCGAGCGCTGACGTTGGCAGTCTCGATTTCGACCATCGCTGGGCAAACCGCCAATGGGAGCTCACCGGCGCATTTTCGGGCTCGAGGATCAATGGAAGCCGCACGGTCATCACTAGCGCTCAGCGCACGAGCGCGCGGTACTACCAGAGGCCGGACGCGGACTATCTCAGTGTCGACAGCGCTGCGAATTCGCTGTCCGGTTATTCGGCCAAACTCGGTCTCAACAAAGCGGGAGATTTTTCGTTCAGTGCCACGGCGAAGGCCGTGAATCCCGGTTTCGAGGTCAACGACCTTGGCTTCATGGGCCGCGTCGACTACCTGAACCTCGGCTCGGGCGCGAGCTACACCGATTCAAAACCCGGCAAGCTTCTCAGAAGCTACAGTCTTTTCGCGGGAACCAACCACGCCTGGAACTACGGCGGCGACAAGATCTGGACGAGTCTGTTCAATCAGGTGACGCTGAATTTCAACAATCTCTGGTCGGTGTACGGTGGCGGTGAATACGACCCGAGCGCGATCGATGACCGCCTGACGCGCGGGGGTCCGCGTGGTCGTCAGCCAACACAGTGGGGCGTGTGGACGCAGATCGTTACCGACCAACGGAAAACGGTCTCCTACAATCTTTACAGCGATCACTACGGCGATACCGCGGGCGGTTATCTCAACGATCTTACCGTCGGCTTCGACATTCGGCCCAGCTCGTCCATTCACGTCACGATCTCGCCGAGCATTGCGAAGTTTCACAACACGATTCAGTACGTCGAAGCGACGAGCGACCCACTCGCGGCGCCGACGTATGGCCGTCGCTACGTCTTCGGAAACATTTACCAGACTACGCTCTCGGCGACGACCCGCGTCGAATGGACCCTTTCTCCGCTACTCTCTTTCCAGCTCTACGCGCAACCATTTGCCTCGGCCGGTCGGTTCAATGGTTTCAAGGAGCTCTCGACGCCTGGTACGCAGAACTACCTCGTGTACGGAAGGGACAATTCCAGCACGATCACCAAGACGGCCGAGCCAGGCAGCGGCCATACCCTGTCGTACACGGTGGATCCGGATGGCCCGGGTGCAGCGCCGTCGTTCTCGATCGACAATCCCGATTTCCGCACCCATTCCCTGCGTGGAAACGCAGTTGTCCGTTGGGAATATCGCCCGGGCTCGGCCCTCTTTTTCGTGTGGCAGCAGGAGCGGAGCGATTTCCTTCCGTTCGAGGGTGATTTCCGAACCGGCCGGGACACTCGGGAAATCTTTGGACGGCCGAGCAACGTCTTTCTGGTGAAGGCTACATACTGGTTCGCCCGGTAGGGGGGGAATTGCGGAAAGAAAGGGTAGGCGCAAATATATGTTCACCTTTTTCCCTACCCGGTGCGTCCATGCAATTCTGCCGTCCCTGTCTCGTCGCTGGATTTGCTCTCAGCGTAGTCGCCTGCAGTGATCGCGTTCCCGTAGATCAAATCTCCGCTCCAGCTACAGGGCTGCAGTCAGTCTCGGGCTCACCGACAGTGACGTCGGTAGTCAACGTTACGCGTGACACGACTGCCCAGAACGAAACGCCGCTCGCGGTTAACCCGCGGAATCCGCAGAACCTGATTACGGGAAACAACGATTGGAACTACAACGACGGCTGTGGCGTCAATGCTTCGTTCAACGGTGGAAAGACCTGGACTAAAACGCTACCCAATGGGTTCATCCCTGGTATAACTCGGTACACGGACGACCCCGATGTGCCGGGAACGGGCGATGGTGATTTCGGCGGCGACCCGGCGGCCGCTTTCGCTCCCGACGGGACAGCGTATTTCGCCTGCTTCAGTTACAACGGCTACAACACGTCTCTGCTCCTGAGCAGATCGACAGACGGCGGCGCGACGTGGCAGGCCGGGGGCGCCGCGGATCCGCTAAGTCTCGTCAGTGCGTTCAACGGTCAGGGAATCTCGAAAGGATCCAACGGTCAGTTTCCCGATCACGAAGCCATGTCGGTTGGCGCTGACGGCACAGTGTACGTGACCTGGGCGCAGTTCCACGGCTATGGATCCAATTCGCCGGTGTGGATATCGACGTCTACCGATGGCGGACGCTCCTTCGGCCTTCCGGTGAAAGTATCGAGCGGGAATGTGCGCAGTGATCAGGATCAGCGCATCGTCACCAATGCGGATGGCAGCGTGGCCTACGTCACGTTCGACAACGCGATCCAGGGTGGGAAGGGCACGTCGATGTTCGTGAGCAAATCGCTCGACCACGGCAAGACGTGGAGCACCCCGTTCCAGTTCGCGGTGTTCGCCAACCCGGTCTGTCTGTTTCCGCCCTATTGCTTCAACATTAGCGGTGGGCAATTCCGCGGACCGGGATCCTACCCGGCACCAGCGTACAATACTGCCGATAATCGGCTCTATGTGGCGTACTCGGACATCGATGTCGACGGAGTCGCAAAGGTGTTCATCACTTCGGCGCCGGCAAGCGATTTGACCAAATGGTCCCCGCGCACAGTCGTCGCGGCAGGCGGAAAGGGAGATCGGTTTGCGGCGGAGCTGAGTACCGCTCCGAACGGGCGTCTCGATGTTGCTTTCTATGATCGCAGTTACACCAACAACACCCAGGTCGATCTCACTTACGCTACGTCGAGTGACTTTGGGAAGACGTGGCGGTCCGTGCGCGTCTCCAACGCGAGCTTTGATCCTTCCACGTATGGTGTTCCCTCCGGTTCCTCTATCAGCCCGTTCATCGGTGATTATAACGGCATTGTTTCGCTTCCAACGAGCGCTGGCATGACGTGGACAGGAGTCGGCAAAACGTTTGGTGTGCTGCCGACCAACCTCGAGATTTATTTTGCCAGCGTAACCCCTTAGCAAGGTTTGGTCTCGCGAGTCATAGACGGTCCATCTCGCACTGTCCGAACTCCTGCGGGAAAATCCGGCGCTCTTCGGCGCCGGATTTTTTTTCACACATATTTCCGCAATGGCAGACAAGCTCCTCAGGTCTTTGATCCAGGCAGGCGTTGTTCTCGCCGTTGTCGTCGCTCTACCATATAAGCTTTTTGAGCTCGATCGGTACTTCGTGCCGAAAGAACTCGTGCTTCATGTCGTCGCCCTGGGCATCGCGGTTCTGTTGCTGGCGCGGCGCAACTCATTGACGTTCGACGTCGCTGACGGACTCATCGCGTTTTTTCTGCTGTGGAGCGCCGCGTCGGCGCTTTTCGCCACGAATTACTGGCTGGCTCAGCGCGCGCTCGGTATCACCGTCTCGAGCGCGATAGTTTTTTGGGGCGCACGATCAATTGGGGATCGCGGATTCTATCGCCCTGTGCTCAGCGCGGTCGCGGTGGCAGCCGTTCTCGCCGCGATATTTTCGCTGGCGCAGGCGTACGGTGTGGAGACCGAATACTTCAGCACCAACCGCGCACCGGGCGGAACGTTCGGTAATCGAAACTTCGTCGCCCACATTGCGGTGATCGGCTTGCCCTCGCTTGTGTGGTGCACGGTGACTGCGCGACGCTCCAGCGGCGTCTTCGCTGGATGCATAGGAGCGGCAATGCTTGCCGCAGCACTGGTTCTGTCGCGGTCGAGGGCAGCGTGGCTGGCTGTCGCCGCCTGCGTCATCGTTCTGTTCGTACCGATGCTGGCGTCGCGGAAGTATTGGGCGGGCGGCCTTGTTGGTAGTCGTTTCGCGCGCCTCGTACTAGCGGCGGTGATCGGGGGCTTGGCTTCGCTGGTTCTGCCGAACACCCTGAACTGGAATAGCGAATCTCCGTATCTCGATACGGCGCGCAGTGTCATCGATTACAAGAAGGGCAGCGGCCGTGGTCGACTCGCGCAGTACGAGAATTCCCTCCATATGGCGCTGGCCAACCCAGTATTTGGCGTAGGGCCGGGGAACTGGCCGGTTGAGTACGTGAAGTTCGCACCGCCAAACGACCGATCCTTGGCGGACGACGGTATGACGGCGAACCCGTGGCCGAGCAGCGACTGGGCGGCCTTTGTGTCGGAGCGAGGGGTCATTCCTTCGCTCGCACTGCTCGCCGTTTTCGCTGTTCTCTTTTACGGCTCACTTAGAAAATGGAGCGAGCTGGAAAATGGTGACGCTGTACTGGGTCAACTCGTACTCGCAGGCACTATCGTGGCCACGATGGTGGTCAGCTCCTTTGACGTGGTACTTCTGCTTGGCGCACCGGCGCTCCTAGTCTGGAGCGTCATCGGCGTAACAGCAGGGATTCGCCACGAGAACCGCGAGCGAAAGTTGTCACCGCGCGCCTGGGGTTTTGCCGCGGTGGGAATGATCGTGGTAACGCTCGCTTCCTTTGCGCGCAGCGCGACCCAGACCGCGTCGATGGTTACAGTGGGGCGTGGAGGCATGACGGCCGCCTGGTTGAACGGCGCCGCGTGGGATCCGGGGAGCTATCGAATCAACGTGCGCGTCGCGGAGCTTTACGCGCGTCGCGGTCGGTGCGCAACGGCCCGCGCGCACGCGCGTCGAGCCGCGTCTCTATTTCCACACGCATCGCAGCCAAAACGAATTTTGAATAGCTGTAGTTGATTCAGTCGGGGCGACTGGATTTGAACCAGCGACCTCCTGCTCCCGAAGCAGGCGCGCTACCGGGCTACGCTACGCCCCGAAAAAAGAACTCCTTCGGCGAAGGAGTCCAGACAGTTTAACACTCTCTGTGCGTACGCGGGAGCCTGCCCTAAAACGAATCGGGGCGGGTCCCGCAATGCGCTGGGCGATCTGCAACACAACGTGCAAAAGGCAACGTTCCGGCGCGCCAAGCGTTGATTTGTGACGTGGCTAAGTCCTTGAGACGAAACGACTTGTCTCAAGCTTCGGCAGTGAAATTTTTTCACAATTTCACGTTGCGAATGCTGCTGCGCAGAGTCTTTAAGGTGATAGGTAAAAACCCTTAGTCTCCTCCGAAACCGTCAAATTTGTGGAGCACCTGAAATGACCGCTAACAGACTTCTTTTCCCGGCGATGCTGCTTGCCTCACTTGTAGTCTCGAGCAACGCCAATGCGCAGTGCTCCGGCAATGCTGGCGGGTGCAACACCGTAAACACCGCCTCCGCGACCGTCAACGCGCTGGTAAAACTTGGCATGAGCGCGACCACCACCTCTCTGAGCGCGCCGACCGCTGACCAGGTTGATGTCGGCGCAACGCTCGCCGATGCGGGTCCGACTTTCACGATCAAGGCGAACCGCAGCTGGACTCTTAACATCCGCACCTCCAACGCTACAAACTTCACCTACGTCGGCACCAACGGCGGCATCAAGCCGATCAGCGATCTGACCTGGTCGAATGCAGTCGCAGGAACCTATGTGGCCATCAGCCCTAGCGATGCGCTCTTCCTTTCAGGAGCCGCCGCGACCAATGGCACGGCCGCACAGGTGTTCTTCAAGACCGTCTGGGCAGCGGGATTCACGCAGGCGAGCAATGCCCCAGGCACGTATAGCCTGCCGGTTGTCTTCTCACTCTCCGCTCCATAATTCCCGATCGCGACACCCACCGTTCGTCAACGAGGCATTCTGATTCTATGGCTAACAAGAAAGGTTTTACACTTATCGAGCTTCTGATCGTGGTCGTCATCATCGGCATTCTTGCCGCGATCGCGATTCCGAAGTTTGCGAACACGAAGGACAAGGCGTATGTCGCCGCGATGAAGTCTGACCTTCGTAACCTCGCGACGTACGAAGAGCAGTACGCAGCCGACAACAACGGCGTCTACTTCTCGGGTACGGCGACGAACGCAGCAGCCGTCAACGGTTTCACGCCTTCGAAGGACGTTACGATAGTTGCGACCGCAGTGACCGGCCCGCCGCCTTCCTGGACCGCAACCGGCTCGCACGCACTTTCGTCGAAGACTTGCTCGAATGCGACCGGCACCATCGTCTGCACCTGATTACGCACGACCGATCCGGCGACTCGAGCCGGTGAACAAAACGGGGACGGCAGATGCCGTCCCCGTTTTGTTTTCATGCCGCACGCGTGCTGCTACAGCGCTGATATCAACCGAGCGACGACCGCGTCCAGATACCAACGGTCGTACAGTTTGGCCGCGCTACACCGCGCAAAAATGGCGACGGCGGCGCCATGCCCGGCGGATACACCTCTGCCGCCACGACGTCGCGAACGGGGATGTCGGTGTCGAGATCTCCAGGGAACATTGACCGCCACGGCAATCCGTCGACGTAGGTCAGCAAACAGCCCTGCGCTCCACGCAGTGCGGTTCCGTAAGGTCCGGCAGTCTCGATGATCACCGGAACTTTCCGCAAAATATCCGAGACCCTCGTCGCGTTCGCGTCGCGGATTTCCTCCGGTGTAATAAAGTACGCGCCCTTGATCGCCGATTCGCGCTGCAGGAAACCGGCTCGCGCGAGCTCGAGCGAATCGCTCAGGCGCTGATTCGCCTGCGCTACCGCTTCGGATGGCGTGGACAGCGTGACGTTCACGCGATTGCGGTCTGCGTCGCTTGCCTTGGTCGAGAACTTCGCATCGGTACGAACGGGCACATAGCCATAGCTGCGCACCACAACTTCCTGCGGACCGCCTGGCACACCAGTGAGTGTGTAGTTGCCATTCGCATCAGTTCTCGTGGCCTCGCCCGTCCCCGGTACGTATACCCGGGCGTTTGCTATAGGAAGGCCCGCGGAGTTGGTGACTCTTCCTGTCACCGTCACGGTGCCATTACCCGCGACTCCTCCCTCGGGCGCCGGTTGCATGGTCGAGCATGCAGCGAGTGCTGTGATCACCGCTGCGGCCGCCCAGATCCTTCGTCGTGCGTACATCTTTCCCTCTCCATCTGAGTTCGGTCCACCGGGGGCGCAACTCTCAAGCCTCGCCGCGTCACCAACGCAAAGTGGCGCGTAAACGCCAGGCTTCCCTGCAAGGTCTCCTCTGCCGATAGTTGACTGCATGATCACTCGCCGCTCTGTCGCTGGAATCTCTTCCGTTTCGTTGCGCTCGGTATTCGCGCTGCTGATCGGTTTGGACGCCGCTGGCGCGTCGGCGCAATCCACCGCTCAACAGTCGAATGCGCCAGCCCAAGCTCGCGACACGACGCCGGCGAGTGCGTCGCCGGCGCTCGCCGCCCTGCTGACCGATGCGTCTCGCGTTAACGCGCAAATCCCGGAGCGATTGCGCGCCTATCGAGCTCGCATCGAGAGCGAGATGTCTCTTGTAGTCCTGGATTCCGGGGGGCGTGAACGGACGGCACAGCTCGAGCAGATAGCTAGCGACGTTCGGTGGCGCGCTCCCGATCGGTACGACCAGCGAGTTATCGGCTATCGTGCGCAGGCGATCGGCGTCACGTTCTCGATGATGAGCTTCTTCGGCGGCTGGACCATACCGACTCTGTATGGCAACCGCTTGCAGCTCGGTGTTACTTCAGCCAGCGCACCCAACGCGACGCTTGGCGCCGCGCGTCAAAGTCTCGCCATCCATCCCCTCGCGACGAATCGCGACGTGTACTACTCCTTTGCGGGCGGAGATACCGTGGTCACGCTCGTGTCCAACGGTCGGCGGATCCCGCTGGTCGCGGTGCGGGTAACTCCCCGCGCGAATGCTCCAGGAGACGCGATACTCTTTTACGGCGACATGTACCTCGACGCCGACTGGAAGCAGATCGTGCGGATGCGCGGAAGGCTCGTCGAAGTTCACAACGGGAAAGTGACAATCAAGGCGGGGAGTCGGCTTCCCGGCCTGAGCGGCGCTTCCTTCGTCGAGCTCGTCAATTCCGAAGTCAACGGCGAATACTGGCTTCCCGCGTTCCAACGCACGGAGATCCAGGCGCGGGTTGCCCTGTTTGGGGATTTCAGAACGATTCTGCGAATCGTGTCGCGTTTCAACGACTATCGACCGAACGACTCGACGTGGAACGGACCGGAGGCTCCGCCCGGTGTTCGACACAATCTCACCTTTGCATCTGCATCTGCGCAGCAGCGCTTCGATGACTGGCAGAATCCGATAGGTGCGGCGAGCAGTGACGTCTATTACGGCGAGTTCAACGACCTAGCTCCCGAAGAGTGGCGCACTCTCGAAGACACGAGAGGAATTCGGTTCCGTCCGCGGGCCCTGGCTGAAGTCTTTCGCTTCAACCGCATCGAGGGTCTTTTCACTGGAGTAACTGCCGAACGTGAGACTGGTGACTCTACCTCGTCTCTGCTTGCGCACGGGTCAGTCGGATGGGCGTGGTCGGAAGGAACGGCGCGCGGCGGCGTAGACATCGAGCGACGGCGACAGCGCACTACCATCGGCTTGCGGGCGGAGCGCGCGCTCGCCCACACCAATGATTTTCAGCTGCCGTTTTCCTGGGGCTCGACGCTATCGGCGCTTTTCGGCAGCACCGACGACTTCGACTACCTCGATCGAACGAGTGCTACTGCATTCTTCACCCGCGCTCTAGGTGCAAAGGGAAGG
>DATAHM010000098.1:0-3707 GCA_036263215.1 Gemmatimonadaceae bacterium | reverse complement strand
GCGCAGCTCATTTACGATTTGAAGGCAATCGCGCCGAAGGCCGCCGTTTCGGTGAAGCTCGTGTCTGAAGCAGGAGTTGGAACGGTTGCCGCGGGCGTCGCCAAAGCGCGAGCGGACCTCATTCTCATCTCTGGAGATTCGGGCGGCACCGGAGCTTCCCCGCTGTCGTCGATCATGCGCGCAGGCAGTCCCTGGGAGCTCGGACTCGCCGAGACGCAGCAGACCCTGGTGATGAACGGCTTACGCGGCAGAGTGCGCCTGCAGACTGACGGCCAGCTCAAGACCGGCCGCGATGTCGTAGTTGCGGCAATGCTTGGCGCCGACGAATTCGGTTTTGCGACCGCGCCATTGATCGTCGAAGGATGTCTGTTGATGCGCAAATGTCATCTCAACACCTGCCCGGTCGGCATCGCAACTCAGGATCCGGAGCTGCGCGCGAAATTCTCCGGGCAGCCGGAACACGTCGTGAATTATTTCTTCTTCGTCGCCGAGGAAGTGCGCGAGATCATGGCGCGCCTCGGAGTGCGATCGTTGGACGAAATAATCGGGCGAACGGATCTTCTGCGAGCGCTTCCGGCGTCGGACAACGCGAAGGCTAACACGCTCGACCTGTCGTCGCTTCTGCATCTCGCGATGCCGGTTGCGCGTACGCTGCCGAGTCGCGTAGCGCGGCGTCACGTTCGGCTCGGCCTGAACAGGGGCGAGGAAGAGGGGTGGTTGAACCGAAAACTCGTTGGGCTGGCGGCGCCAGCACTCGAGCGCGGCGAACGTGTGAAGGAGAACATTCCCATCACGAATGCGGATCGCGCGATAGGGGCGACGTTGTCGGGCGAGATTGCCAGGAGGTTCGGTGCTAACGGACTGCCTGACGCCAGCATCGCGTTCAGGTTCACCGGCGCTGCAGGCCAGAGTTTTGGAGCCTTCGCCGCGCGCGGACTATCCCTCGAGCTCGAGGGAGAAGCAAACGACTACGTCGGCAAGGGGCTTTCGGGTGGGCGTCTGATCGTGCGTCATCCTCGCGCCGCGCAGTTCATCCCCGACCAAACCGTTCTCATCGGCAATACGGTCCTCTATGGAGCGACTTCCGGTGAAGCGTATTTCGCCGGGGTCGCAGGCGAGCGTTTCGCGGTTCGCAATAGTGGAGCGATAGCGGTGGTTGAGGGCGTTGGCGACCACGGCTGCGAGTACATGACTGGCGGGACGGTCGTCGTACTCGGACGTACCGGAAGGAATTTCGCCGCGGGTATGAGTGGCGGAATCGCATTCGTGCTCGATGAGTTCGGGGAGCTGGCTCGCCACTGCAACACCGGTATGGTGGATCTCACTCCAGTGACCGATGTCGCCGATCGCGATCTGCTACGGCGCCTGGTCGAGCAGCACGTCCGATACACTGGAAGCGCCCGCGCGAAGCGAGAGCTAGGTCAGTGGGACCGTGCACTCAAGCACTTTGTGGCCGTCGTGCCGAGAGAATATCGAAAGGCAATCGAGCGCCGTCCGGATACGGCGATCGCTGAGGCCAGGAGGAATGCGCGCCATGGCTGATCCAAAGGCCTTTCTCACACTTCGACGCGCCACCCCGGAGCGGCAAGCCGTGGAAGAGCGCGTGGGTCATTGGGGCGAATTTTATCGGCCGACGCCGGAAGCATCCGTCCGCACACAGGCAGCGCGATGCATGGACTGCGGGGTTCCCTTCTGTCAGGGCGACACCGGATGCCCAGTGCGCAACATCATCCCTGAATGGAACGCACTCGTGCAGCGCGGTGACTGGCGAGAAGCGCTCGACTCGTTGCAGGCGACTAACAATTTTCCAGAGCTAACCGGGCGCCTTTGCCCTGCGCCCTGTGAATCCGCCTGCGTACTAGGCGTGGTCAATGAGCCGGTCGCAATTCGGCACATCGAGCAAACCATTGCCGATCGAGGATTTGCGGAAGGATGGATCGTGCCGCGTCCGCCGCGGCGGGCAACTGGTTACAGCGTCGCAGTGGTTGGCTCGGGTCCAGCCGGACTCGCGGCCGCACAGCAACTTCGCCGCTTTGGGCACGACGTGGTGGTATTCGAGAAGAGCGAGCGCGTCGGCGGCTTGCTTCGGTATGGAATTCCAGAGTTCAAGCTCGAAAAAGCGGTGCTCGATCTGCGGTTGTCGCAGCTCGAGGCTGAAGGAGTTCAATTCCGCGCCGGCATCGACGTTGGAGAGGATGTCAGCGTCGAGGAGCTGCGCAGCCAGTTCGACGCGATCTGCGTCGCGAGCGGCGCCGGTGCGGCGCGCGATCTCAACGTTCCCGGGCGAGAGCTCACGGGGATTCATCTGGCGATGGATTTTCTCTCTGCCCAGAATCGGCGACTCGAGAATGTTTCGCGCGTTGGTTCTACCGACGCTTTCGAAAGCGATGCTGGAATGGATGCCCGCGACCGTCGGGTCGTGATCATCGGCGGAGGTGACACTGGATCGGACTGCGCTGGGACGTGTCTGCGCCAGGGCGCACGGAGTGTCACACAGTTCGAGCTTTTGCCGCAGCCACCAGTTGGCCGAGCTCCGACTACGCCGTGGCCACTTTGGCCAATGCAGCTGCGTACTTCGCACGCGCACGAAGAAGGTTGCAGTCGAGACTGGAGCGTTGCGACGACGGAGTTCTCGGGGGAGAACGGGCAGGTGCGGCAGATCCGCGCCGTTCGGCTCGAGAGAAAGGTGCTCGACGATGGGCGCGCCGACTTCACCCGCGTTCCCGGCTCAGAGTTCGAGGTCGAGGCCGACCTGGTCCTGCTCGCAATGGGATTTACCGGCCCCGTTAAGAGCCGGATGATCGTCGACCTCGGCGTTCAGCTCGACGGTCGTGGTGCGATCGCAACCGATCTCGCGCATCGTACGAGCGTGCCCGGAGTGTTTGCAGCCGGTGACGCGCGACGCGGTGCCTCGCTCATCGTCTGGGCCATACGAGAAGGCAGAGACGCGGCGGAGAGCATCCACGCCTGGCTAAATCGTTAGGACTTCCAGTTTCGCGGCGTGAACGAATCGTTCGGTTTTCAAGTCGTGGGTCTAGCGCGCACCCCAACGCAGCGTAGCCACTGAACCAGCGGGAAGCGTCACTCGAGCTGATCTCTCACCCGTGTCCACTCGCACGCTTCGGGCGCGATCGGCGTTGTTCAAGACTATCAGAACTCTCGATGTGTCTCCCCGCGTCGCATTCTTGAACGCAACCGTCGCGATATCCTTGTCCGGAGTTTCGGACTCGATCCGGTAAGATCCCGCCCGCGCGAATTTGCTCGCGTGAGCCAGGGCGTAGTACTCGACGTTTTTCGTGTAAGTACCACTCGTCGTATCGATAGTCACGACCCCGCGACAGTTGCCGCAGCCGCCGAGGTGGGGACCGAACTTCTCGTCGAGCGCGAGATTCCATAGGGCTACCGAGCGAGCCCAGTTGCGAGGCGCACCGATCACAAGCGTGGCGACGAACCATTTGAGGTTCTCCGCGAACTTCGGGCTCCACTCGCCACCAGAGCACTCAGAGAAGTAGGTGTCCTTGTCGGGATACGCATCGTGCACCTTGCTTTGCGCCGACACATCTCCGGCGTAGCAGTGCCACGCCACTCCCTGCACGTATTTGCGCGCCGCGGTGTCGGCAAGGACTTCGAGCGGAGATTCCGGGACGTCCCAGTTGTGATCCCAATCCCAGATCAGCGTCCTGATGCCGGCGGCAGCCAGGCGCGGC
>DATAHM010000097.1:0-1960 GCA_036263215.1 Gemmatimonadaceae bacterium | reverse complement strand
CAGGATTTCGCGCTCTGGAAAGCGGCCAAGCCGGAAGACGAAGCGACGGGCGCGGCGTGGGATTCACCCTGGGGCAGGGGCCGGCCGGGATGGCATCTCGAGTGCTCCGCCATGGCCATGAAATACCTCGGCGAAACTCTGGATATCCATTGTGGCGGAATCGATCTCATCTTCCCCCACCACGAGGACGAGATCGCCCAGTCTGAGGGCGCGACCAGCAAGCAGTTCTCGCGTTTCTGGTGTCACGGGGAGTTCCTGCTAACCGACGGAAGCAAAATGGCAAAGCGTCTCGGGAACGTCGCGACAGTTCAGGACCTGCGGGACCAGGGGATTCCAGCTGCGGCGTTCAGGCACTTCGTGTTTTCGACACACTACCGGAAACAGCTCAACATGTCCGGCGAGGCGCTCGAAGCATCGATCGAAGGAGTGCGCCGGGTGGGCGATTTCGCGGAGCGGCTCGCGAGCGCAAAGGCGGCGACGCCAGAGCTCGAGCAGATCGCGGATGATGCCGAAAAGGAAGTCGTCGCCGCGCTCTTCGATGATCTCAACGCGCCCATTGCACTGGGCGCGCTCTTCACGTTCATCCGAAAAGCAAACGCCGAGCTGGACCGTCACGGCCTCGATCGGCGCGCGCTCGAGCGAGCCCGCGAAGTCTTTTCGCGCATCAACTCCGTGCTCGACGTCATTCCAGAGGCGGCAGGCCCTGACCCCGAGCTTTCACAATGGGTCGAGGAAAAGCTCGCGGCACGGAAGAACGCACGCGCTCGAAGGGAGTTTGCACAAGCGGACGCGATTCGGAGCGAAATCGAGGGCCGCGGCGTCGCAATAGAGGACACGCCGTCTGGCACCAAGTGGAAGAAGTTGCGCTGAACCAAGTCAGCACGCGCAACCGAGACGTAGCTGCGCAGACGCGAAGAGCCGAACGGTCGTGATCAACGGCCCGTGCCTGTTAAGATTTACCTCGCCGACCGAGTGCAATCACGGCGTCTTCAGCCCCGAAGTTGGGTTGACTCGTTCCTCTAAGTTGGCTATTCTACTTGGCTTGCGATGAAAAATCGCTGTTGTTGCTGACGTAGCTCAATTGGCAGAGCAGCTGATTTGTAATCAGCAGGTTGGGAGTTCGATTCTCCCCGTCAGCTCTGCCGACTCGCTCTGGTTCCGATGGTCGTCCGGTTCAATCGAGCAAGGAGGAGCGAAAATCGGTGGGGTTCCTGAGTGGCCAAAAGGAGCAGACTGTAAATCTGCCGGCTTATGCCTTCGAAGGTTCGAATCCTTCCCCCACCATCCCTATTGGAGGGTTGGATTTTCTGGATGGTATTCGCGCGCGAGATGGCGTCTGTGCTTTGGAGATATTTGTTCGCAGTTCGCAATCAGTTCGCAATTCTCAATTCAGTCCTAGTCCGATGTAGTTCGCAGTCAAAGCAGTGTACGCGGGAGTAGCTCAGTTGGTAGAGCGCTAGCCTTCCAAGCTTGATGTCGCGGGTTCGAGTCCCGTCTCCCGCTCTCGAGGGTAACGGTGCCAGGAAGCGCGAGGACGAAGTAAGGCGATGCGAAGGTGTCGCTGGAAGTACCAGGAGAAAAAGCCGCTCGCGTAGCTCAGTTGGTAGAGCACACCCTTGGTAAGGGTGAGGTCATCGGTTCAATCCCGATCGCGAGCTTGCAGTAAACAAAATCGTTTGAGGAATAAATGTCGAAAGCCAAATTTGAGCGTACGAAGCCACACGTAAACGTAGGAACGATTGGACACGTCGATCACGGCAAGACGACCCTGACGGCGGCCATTACGGCGATCCAGGCCAAGAAGGGCCTGGCGCAGACCGTGGCGTTTGACCAGATCGACAAGGCGCCCGAGGAGCGGGAGCGCGGTATCACGATCGCGACCGCGCACGTCGAGTACGAGAGTGAGAAGCGCCACTACGCCCACGTCGACTGCCCGGGACACGCCGACTACGTGAAGAAC
>DATAHM010000096.1:0-3960 GCA_036263215.1 Gemmatimonadaceae bacterium | reverse complement strand
GGCGCAGAACCTGGCGGCGCCGGTAGGCCGCGTGAATGGAAATCTCGAGGAGCGTACGATCCGTCTGCAGGGACGTCTCGAAGGTCCGCAGGATTTCGACAACCTGGTAGTTGCCGAGCGGAACGGACAGATCGTGCGGCTGGGGCAGGTTGCCGACGCAATCGATGGCACTGAAGAGCAACGCTCACTCGCTCTTTACAACGGTGCCGAAGCCGTTGGCATCAATATCGTAAAGGCGAAAGGGTACAGCACGACGGACGTGAGCGCCAAAGTTCGCGCTAAGGTTGCTGAAATTCAGAAGACACTGCCGCCCGGCGTAAAGATCGACATTGTCAAAGACTCTGGCGTGCGAGTCAGCGACTCGGTGCACAACGTCGAAGACGCGCTCTTAATCGGCGCACTGCTGACAGTGCTCGTCGTGTTCGTGTTTCTTAATTCCTGGAGGTCGACAGTCATCACCGGACTGGCGCTGCCGGTATCGGTACTAGCGTCCTTCATCGCCGTGTGGGCATTTGGCTTTACCCTCAACACCATGTCGCTGCTCGGGTTATCGCTGGCGATTGGTATTCTGATAGACGATGCGATTGTCGTGCGCGAGAACATCGTGCGACACATCGAGATGGGCAAAGACCACATGACGGCATCACACGAGGGTACCGACGAGATCGGACTCGCGGTCGCCGCGACTACGTTCTCGATCGTTGCGGTGTTCGTGCCGGTTGCGTTCATGTACGGTGTGGCGGGCCAATGGTTCAAGCCGTTCGCTCTTACGATTGCCGCATCAGTTCTGGTCTCGTTGTTCGTATCGTTCTCGCTCGATCCGATGTTGTCGGCGTATTGGGCCGACCCGCAGGTCGAGGCTGGTGAACGCCGCAATCCGATCGCCCATCAACTCGAGAAGTTCAACAACTGGTTCAACCGGATGGCGGTGCGCTACAAGGGATTGATAGCGTGGGCGCTCGATCACCGGGTAGCGATGGTTGGGATCGCGCTCGCGTCGTTCGTGATCGCACTCGCGCTTCCAGCAGTTGGGCTCGTCGGTGCCAGCTTCTTCGGCGCGGAGGATCAGTCAGAGGTGAATATCTCCGTCGAGACGCCACCGGGGTCGAACCTCGCATACACGCGACTCAAGGCGGAGGAGGCTGCACGCATTGCCCGCCAGCACAAAGAAGTGCGGTTTACCTACACCACCATCGGCGGCAGCACCGGCGACGTCAACATAGGCAACATCTACGTCCGCCTGGTACCCAAGGCAGATCGCAATATCGGCGCTGAAGATTTTGGACGCTTGCTGCGGAAAGAGGTTGGTCAGATCGGTGGTGCGACGATGGCCGTCTTCACCAACGATTTCCAGGGAGCGCAGAAGCAAATCCAGATTCAACTGCGTGGGGGAACGCCGGAACAACTGGCAGCGACTGCCCAGGCAATAGCCGATCAGGTGAAGCAGGTAAAGGGAGCCGTCGACGTAGGTCTTTCGACGAAAGGTCAGAAGCCCGAGCTGAATGTGGATCTCAATCGTGGGCTTGCCGGGACTCTGGGCGTCACCGTTGGACAAGTAGCGCAGGCGCTCCGGCCGGCGTTCGCGGGCATCAAAGCCGGCGACTGGGTTGATCCGACCAACGACATGCGTGACGTCACGGTCCGCCTCGCACCGGAAGCACGGCAACGCGCCGCGGATCTCGAACAACTCCCACTCGTCGTGACAGGCGCGGACGGTCAGCCGCGAACTTTACCTCTCGGCCAGATTGCGACGATCAGCCAGGGCCTCGGGCCCGCGCAGATCACACACCTCGATGCGGACCTGGTGGTGACTGTCGAGGCCAACACTTCAAACCGTCCGTTGACGGAAGTGATGAAGGACATCAACACGCGAATCGCCAAGATCACCTTCCCGCCTGGTGTGCACATGACGCAGGGCGGGGAAGTAGACAGCCAGAACGAAGTGTTCGGGCGCATTTTCTCCGCGCTCGGCATCGCGGTGATGCTGATGTATCTCATTCTGGTGATGCAGTTCGGCTCGTTCCTCGAGCCGCTCGCGATCATGGTTTCGCTGCCGCTGTCTCTTATCGGCGTAATGCTCGCGCTCATGATAACGCACACGACGATCAACATCATGAGCTTGATCGGAGTGATTCTGTTGATGGGTATCGTGGCCAAGAACGCCATCCTTCTCATCGACTTCGCGAAATGGGCGCGCGAGAAGGACGGATTGCCGCGGCGTGAGGCCCTGATTCAGGCCGGCGCGATCCGTTTGCGTCCGATCATGATGACTACGCTCGCGCTGATTGCCGGTATGCTTCCCGTTGCGATGGGTATCGGGGAAGGAGCCGAGTTCCGCGCGCCACTGGGACGTGCGGTGATCGGTGGCGTGATCACGTCGACGCTTCTGACTCTCGTGGTTATTCCGACGTTCTATGAGATTCTCGACGAGTGGAGAGAGTGGGTCTTCACTAAGCTGGGAGTGTACAAGCGGCGCACTGCGGAACATCCAATTCCAAGAGCCGCGGCGCATACCAGCGCGAGTGGAGAGGCGCTCGAGAAGCTCGCCTGAGGTTGTCACACGAAGCGTGAAGAAATCGGTCGTATTGAGCTGGAGTGGCGGCAAAGACAGTGCGTTGGCGCTCGACGCGCTGTCTCGCGATCCAGACTCAGAGGTTGTTGGGTTGCTCACCAGCATTACCCGTGACTACGATCGCGTCAGCGTTCACGGGGTGCGGCGGTCGATGCTTGAAGCACAAGTAGCGCGTCTGGGCCTTCCACTGTTCGAGATTTCACTCGCGCGGGATGCCAGCAACGACTCGTATGAGGCGGCGTTCCTCGCAGCGCTCGGTGAGCTGAGAAAGGAATTGCCGCACGTCAGGCACATCGCTTTCGGCGACCTGTTTCTGGAGGACGTGCGTGCATATCGCGAGCGGCTCCTTGCAGGGACGGGTTTTGAGCCGCTTTTCCCACTCTGGGGCTTCGACACCAGCGAGCTTGCCAGGCGCTTCATAGAAGACGGCTTCGCCGCGCATCTCGTCTGCGTCGACACGACTCAGCTTGGCGCTGACTTCGTGGGCAGGCCGTTCGATCACGCCCTTCTCGCGGATCTACCTCCTACTGTGGATCCGTGCGGTGAACGCGGCGAGTTCCACACTTTCGTGTCCGCGGGTCCGCCGTTCAAAGAGGGTGTTCCATACACAATAGGCACCAGGGTTTTGCGCGACAGCCGGTTCATGTACTGCGACATCGAGTGAAGCAGTGCCTCGAATAGTTTCCTTTCTTCCGGCGGGCACGGAGATGGTGTACGCGCTTGGCGCCGGCGCGGAGCTCGTTGGTCGATCGCACGAGTGTGATTATCCGGCGTCAGTGACGCGGCTGCCCGTCGTAAGCCGTCCAGTGCTGGAGCTGAACGGGACGTCGCCCGGCGCGATCGACCGTGCGGTCGCGCAGCAGATGGAAAGTGGCGACACGCTTTATCGGATCGACGAAGTGCTACTGCGCGAGCTCGAGCCCGACGTAATCCTGACGCAGAACCTCTGCAAGGTCTGCGCGCCGTCCGGCGACGAATTGACGCGCGCCGTCAGAAAGTTCGATCGCCAGCCGGAGGTTCTCTTTTTGACGCCGCAAACTCTCGACGAGATCGACAGGAATCTTCTCGACGTTGGACGTGCAATTGGACGAGCCGACGAGGCTCGCGGGCTGCTTCACTCGAATCATGAGCGGCTCGCGCGAGTTCGTGCCGCGGTCGCGGGCGCTCCAGCGCGTCGGGTCGTATTCCTCGAATGGACCGATCCGCTTTTCTGCGGCGGACATTGGGTCCCTCAGATGATCTCGGCGGCCGGTGGCGATGATCCCCTTGGGCGCACGGGACAGGATTCTGTGCGCATGGAATGGGATGATGTCATCAACGCGAAGCCAGAAATGATCATTGCCTCGCCGTGCGGCTACAGACTCGATCGAGCTATGGAGCTCGCGCGT
>DATAHM010000095.1:0-4488 GCA_036263215.1 Gemmatimonadaceae bacterium | reverse complement strand
CATTTCGCGATCGATCGCTACATCGTAAACGCCAAATTGTCGACGACTGCGCCCGATGCTCTCACCGAATCGCGAGAGATCGTGCGACTGCGAAAACTCACGGATAACGATTACGAGTGGTTCACCAACGTCGACGTCGCGTTGGGACACCTTCCTGCGAAGACGATGTCCGATGTGCTGGCCGCCGGCCTCGCTGCGGGCGAGGGAAAAAGCCCGGCAGCGATTCGTGCGAACTACCTCGCGAATTTTCCGCGCACGGTCGCGTCCCTCGGCCGACTATTTACGATCGACAGCTTGAGCACAGCGACCGATGCCGAAGGCGCAACCACCTACGACGTCGCGATCCGACTGACGCCCGAGGTCCTCAAGGCGACGATGCCGCACTACGCCGCCTACATCGACAAATACATCAGCAAGGGGAAGTACAGGCTCACGCTGGTCGATGATACTGGTGCGCAATGGTTCGACGCCTGGGCCGCAAACTACTACATGCACTTCAGGGTGCGAAGCAGGGGCGGACACTTTGCGCCGCTCAGCGGAACGGTCAGGCCAATGCCCGAAAACCTTCTCATCCAGATCGACATGTCCATGAAGATCCTGGTCTTCACCGTCGGGTGGACGCAGATGGTCGGGGACTTCGAGTTCATCAACACTCCTCACGAGCGTGGGTGGTCGATGAGATTCGCGAAAGAGCCGAACTGGACTCTCCCGCCTACCGTCGGTTCCCTGCTACGCGGCTCGCTGCGGCGGCCCTTTCAAGGTGGGGGAATTCCAATCCGCATTTCAATTCGTGACACGCCGGGAGGACAAACTCTCCTCAATCGGCGGCTGTCCCTGGTCGTCGAGGAAAACGGAATCCTGAGGTTCTTGAATCGTCTCAGTGGCACCGCGGTCGGAGATTTCCTGGGACCTTCAGAGCGCGAGGCGAACCGCTTCAACGCCGACGCCTTCCGCGCCTTGAGGCAGGACATTGCGACAATCCTGCAGTAGCCGGGCGCGTGAAGGACACGCGGGATTTTCCGAGCGAAAGCTTTGCTCATTATGTAAATTCGCGCTGTTGGACACTAGCGGGGCGGCTTCGTGCTCGCCGACCCTCCCAGAAGCTGGACTCTACCCGAATTCCGAGATCAAGTCATGACGATGACGACGACCGACAATCTCGCAATTGCACGCCGCTACCTCGAAGCGGTGGAGAACGGCGCCGAGGGAGCCGCGCTCGCGGAGTTCTTCACGAAAGATGTCGTCCAGGAAATTTTTCCGAATCGCCTGCAGCCAATCGGTGGTCACCACGATCTCGACGGCATCCTGGCGTCGGCCAAAGCGGACAAGAGAACTTTCAGAGCGCAGAAGTTCGACATCCTCCACTCAATAGTCGATAGTGACGCGGTGGCCCTCGAGATTCTGTGGAGCGGCTACCTCGCGGTCCCGGTCGATACTCTTCCCGCAGATTCGGAGATGCGGGCGCACATCTCTTTGTGGCTCGAGTTCCGGGATGGAAAGATCTCTCGCCAGCATAATTACGACTGTTACGATCCCTGGTGGGTTTAGCGCGGCGTCGGGATCGACTTCAGCGCGGCCTCAACAGATAGTACACCTCTGAATTAAAGATCTGCCCGAGCGGTCGAAGCGGGCTAAACCATTGCGAGACTGTCTCGAACCTGCGGTCGAGCGCGCGCTGCAGCTCTCGATGATCGAATCCGAGATGGTACCGGTAGTATGAAAAGCCAGGTGCGATTTCTTTGGTCGGGCGGCCTTTGGGCGGGCGGCCCAGGCTCGCACGGACAACATTCGCGGGACGCCCATCGAAGGCACCAAATCGCCTCGCCATCCGGAAAAGACCCTTCACCAGTGCCGGAAGGAAAATTTCGTGCGGCACACCGATCACTACGAGGCCAGCCGGCTTGGTGAGCCCGTGGATTGCAGCGATCGCCTCATCGGTCGCCTGCGGCGGAAGATGCTCGAACACCTCGAGGCAGAAAAGCAGGTCGAAGCGCTGTTCCCGAAGGCGGTTCAGATCTCCGACGATTTCAACGCCTTCATACGGCGCCAGCTTGGTCTCGGCCTCTCGCCGAATCGCCGGCGTGGGCTCGTAGAGGCTAGCCCTAAGAAAAGGAAAAGCCGACAAACACTGACGGAGGAGCTCGCCGTCGCCACCACCGAAATCGAGAACGCCAAATTCAGCACCCGGCTTCGCATTCCGGAGAATCGCTATCGCATCGCGAAATCGCTGATGTTGAATCCAGCGCTTGATTGGGTTGGGATCGTTGATCGTAATGTCAGCGTATGTCGACATCGTTTCGAGTGGGCGCGATCCCAGTGTACCTGCGAACCAGGCTGCCAACAAGATGGCCCACGCACCCCGCAGAAGACAGAAACGCCGCAGACTCCATGGAGTCTGCGGCGAGTTATTTGGCGGTCGCCCGCCCAATCGTGCCACGCACGCCGTCATTGGAACTCTACGTCCTACCGAGCGGCGGCGGGCAGCTATCAATTTTCAGCTGCGAAACTTCAATGGAGCTGAGGGGGATCGAACCCCTGACCTCTGCAGTGCGATTGCAGCGCTCTCCCAGCTGAGCTACAGCCCCGCGAAATACGCGACGGACTGTCCTCGAACCAGTCGGGCTGACCCGTCGCACCGGATCAAAAAGCAAAAGCCCCGCGGAACAACGCGGGGCCGCTCTTCTATGAACCTAGCGGATCCGCGCCTGAAGTCAAGACCCAAATTCTCGTCTCAGACCTGTAACTCTTTGCCCAGCTTCACGATAACACCGGGCGTACCTCGCATCAGACGCGCCACCCACCGATAGGTAACAACTCTCCTCAGCCAGCGACGGTTCCTCCGCCAAGAACCGGCAGCACTTCTCCAGAGATGTAGCTCGAGTCCGCGTTCGATGCGAGGAACACGTACGCGGGCGCCAATTCCTCCGGCTGACCCGGTCTACCCATTGGTACATCCTGACCGAACTTCGTGATCTCCTCCGCATCCTCTTTCGATTGCGGATTGAGTGGCGTCCACACCGGTCCGGGCGCCACAGCGTTCACGCGGATTCCTTTCTCGACGAGATTCAGTGCCAGTGATTTCGTGAAGGCGTGGATCGCACCCTTCGTCGCCGAGTAGTCGAGCAGCGTTTTCTCTCCTTCGAGACCGGTGATCGACCCAGTGTTGATGATGCACGCGCCTTTCTTCATGCGCGGTACCGCCGCCTTCGCCATGTAGAAGTAGCCGAAGAAGTTCGTCCGGAACGTGCGCTCGAGCTGCGCATAGTCGATGTCTTCGATCGAATCCTTGTTTTTCTGGAACGCGGCATTGTTGACGAGAATGTCGAGTCCGCCAAGCTCGTCGATAGTGCGAGTCACGCAATCCTCGCAATAGTCGGGATCGGTCACATCTCCCGGCAGCTGCAGCGCGCGTCGGCCCTCTGCTTCGATCGCGCTGCGTGTCTCGTCAGCATCGACCTGTTCCTCAGGGAGATACATGATCGCCACGTCCGCGCCCTCGCGTGCAAACAGCACCGCTACCGCGCGACCGATTCCCGAATCACCACCCGAGATGAGCGCGATCTTGCCCTTGAGTTTGTCGGCGCCCTTGTAAAGCGGCGCCGTGTATTGCGGTCGAGGATGAACTTTTTTCTCGATGCCCGGACTCTCCTGATGCTGCTTCGGCATCGGTGGTTTCGGATGTGATTGTTCTCTTCGAATCTCACTCGCTCTCGCACTCGATCGATTCGTGTCGCTTCGCTTCGTGTTGCTGTGATTTGTCCTCGTTCGATTCGTTCCGTTGCTCGAGCTCTTGCTCGGCGCCTTTCTCGTTTTCGTGGCCATCTCTTCCTCTGTTGCGCGTGATCGTGGATGCACAGGTACAGAGGCAATCCGCGTTCCCCGCAGCGTTTTGGCTACCATATATTACGCCCGCATGTCGCTCACCCTCCGCTTCCTCGGCACTTCCGCCTCACGTCCGACGGTGGAGCGCAACGTCTCCTCGCTCGCGGTGATTCGGGAGGGCGAGACGCTGATGTTCGACTGCGGCGAAGGCACGCAGCGTCAGATGATGCGCTACGGAATCAGCTTCGCGTTGTGCGACATTTTTTTCACCCACATGCACGCCGACCACATGCTCGGCCTGACCGGATTGCTGCGAACGCTCGCGCTACAGGGGCGAACCGATCCGATGAATCTCTACGGTCCAGTCGGTTGCGAGAAACTGCTGCGCCGCGCGATCACGCTCGGCAGCGAAAAGCAGCACTTCGAGATCAAGGTCATCGAGCTTACCCCCGACGCCCCGCTCAAACGAAACGGGTATTCGGTCGTTCCGTTTCCTGTCGAGCATGGAGATCGGTCGGCGGTGGGCTATCACATCGTCGAAGAAACCCGACTGGGAAGATTCAATCCCGACAAGGCACGCGAGTTGGGAATCCCGGAAGGACCGTTGTGGGGAAAGATTCACAAAGGTGAAGCGATCGATCTGCCTGACGGCAGGAGAATTAATCC